>JAJPZM010000058.1 GCA_021204335.1 Parabacteroides sp.
GACTGTAACTCAGCTGTCTTTCGACTTCGGTGGTTCGAATCCATCACTGCCCACAGAAAACCTCAGGAATTTAGTTTCTGAGGTTTTTTATTTTTAGTACTTTCACTCAGTTACCACACTTCCTTTTTTTAAGTTTCATAAGTAAAAAGATTAGTGAATAATATTTTTATCTATCTTTGTTACTAAGAATAAAAGAAAATGAGGACAAAGAACGATTACATCAATATACTAAAATCGCGTAGTGACGAATTAAAACAACAATTCGGCATACGTTCTTTACGTCTGTTCGGTTCGGTTGCCCGCAATGAACAAAAGGAAACAAGTGATGTAGATATTTGTGTGGAAACGGAAACCCCCAATCCTTTTCTTCTAGTAAGAATGAAAAACTATCTGGAAAAACTTTTAGGATGCTCTGTCGACATTATCCGCACTCATAAAAATATGAATGAGTTTTTAAAGCAACAAATTGAAAAAGATGGGATATACGTCTTCTAATAAAACAACAATTGCACTAAATATTCTAAAACAAATAGAAGAAGCAATTCTAAAGATACAACTACGAACTGTATCAATCCATTGCGCAGACGATTTTCTACTAACTGCCAGCGGAACAGAAAAGCTGGATGCCGTTTGTATGATGTTGATTGCAATTGGTGAAAGCCTTAAAAACCTTGATAAAGTTACGGAAAAGAAATTACTTTCAACCAATCCTTCGATCCCATGGAGCGACATAATGGGAATGCGTGACATAATAGCTCATCACTATTTCAATATAGATGCTGACCAAATCTGGTGGATAATAAACCACGAACTGGATCCTCTTTTAGATGCAATACGCGCATTTATTAATGATATATCTGAATAATAGGAGAACAAATAAGCAAGTTAAGAGTCTCACAAGTCTCACGGGTATCACCCCCCCCTTCTCAAATATGTGCATTTTCAGTTATCAGCAGTAACATATTCATCTACTGATAAATAGATCTATTTTATAGATATAAAAAGTAGATAAAATACATCTTTTTTTTACCTATACTTCGGACAGATTGTTTAGACAGTTATCAGGAAGTTTTCCGATGCTTATCCGTTTTTTATCGATGCCTACTCATTTTTGTTCGATGCCTATCCGTTCTCTATCCGATGCCTGTCCATTTGTTGCCCGATGCCTTTCGAATGAACGAAAAGATTCATCAATACAATTCTAATCTTTTGTAATTTTCACAATAAGCCACTTTATTTGGACAGAATAAGTGCGTCCGAAATTCTCATGAAAAAGAGGATAAAAAGAGAAGATAAATAAGAACACAAGCATATAATACATTATATAACAAGACAATACATCACGCAACTCCTTTTTACTAAAAATGCAAATATTAAAAAAAGGTGGGGTGAAACTCGTGAGACCTATGAGACTCTTTCCCCCCTTCATTACAAATAAAAAAGGAACACTCTAAGCCTAAAACTTAAAATGTTCCTCTCTGAAATTATACTTTCCCGACTTACGGTAAAGAGCTATTTATACAATCGATGTCTTCTTCGTAAACTCGATAATTTCGCTGATGCGGCCAAAGGCAAGACCTGTTACGGTATCGGCACATCCATAATAGATAGCGATACGGTCGGATTCGGGGTCATGCAGGGCGGCACATGGGAATACGACGTTTGGAACATCACCCATACATTCGTAATCTTTCTGCGGAGACAACAGATACGGGCCTAAACGGAACTTCACCTTCCAGGGTTCATCCTTATCCAGCAACGCAGAACCGAAGCTATACACATAACCGCTGCAGGAATGCAATACGCCATGATAAATCAGCAACCAGCCTTCCGACGTTTCGATAGGAATAGGGCCGGCACCAATCTTCATACACTGCCAGGCGCTGTCTTCAAACGGAGCCGGCGACATTACATGGCGATGTTTTCCCCAGAAACACATATCGGGCGATTCGCTGTAGAAGATATCACCAAAAGACGTATGGCCATTGTCGCTCGGACGGCTCAACATGGCAAAATTGCCGTTGATCTTACGCGGGAACATCACACCGTTGCGGTTGAAAGGCAGATAGGCATTCTCCAGCTGGTGGAATGTCTCGAAGTCGAATGTATATGCCACACCGATTGTCGGGCCATGATAGCCGTTGCACCAGGTGATATAATAACGGTCCTCGATAAAGCAAACACGCGGGTCGTAGGCGTAAACGAATTTATCAATCTCCTCGTCGTCGCATTCAAACTCGAGTTTCGTTTCAGCTATATTCCAGTGGATGGCATCCGCACTGAAACCTACATGCAAGCGCATACGGCGGTTGGTATCGTCGCAACGAAACACACCGGCATAGCCCCCCTTTGAAGGGAACGACAGCACTGTTGAACACACTGTTGGAAGTAGGAAGGATATCACGCGGAATCACCGGATTCTGTGAATATCTCCAAATTACATCCTTACAATCGGCCGGGCGTTCTTCCCAAGGCATATCTGGCAGCGGTTCGCCATAAATTTTCAGTTTATCCATTTCTCTTGATTTATGTAATTATTGATTGTGCAAAGTTACTTCTTTTCTCCCAGATTCAATTCTTTCATCAGCGCATTATATTCATCTTCGTCGCGGCTCATCTTGTCATACCAGTTCTTCTTCAACACCAGGGTGGTGATGGCAAGAATCAGGATGCTTGTGAGCAACGGCATGCCCTCGCGAATCACGATATACATCGGGATGATAGTCAGACACATCTGCCAGATAATGCCGACAGCCACGTTAAACATATCGCGCTTGAAGTTCTTGTTGGCCTTTACCTGCGGATATTTGGCAACCACCTTGTTGTAGACCGGCTTCCAGAAACCCCAGGGACGTACGGTAATATAGAAACGTTCCAGCGTTTCGTCTTCCACCGGCGGAGCCGAATAAGTACCCACGATACAACCGATCAGCGAAATAACCAGCAATACCGGGAAGTAGAACAGAGGCAGCATCGGAGCATTGCTGGCATACTCTCCTACCCGTTCCACGAAATGGCCGTCGACCATCGTATAGCCGTCGAAGATGAACGGGCAGACCATGGCAGCCAGAATACCGGTAATCATTCCCCAGAAATAACCGTTCCCGTTGAAACGCCACCAGTGCCACTTCAACAGGTTGGCTGCGATATAGCCTCCATACAGCGCAGAAGTGATCCATTGCAGCACCGAATTCACACTTTGCACAAAGAAACCGATTGCCACACTGATGACCACCACAGCCACCGTTACGATATAGCTGGCACGAATCATCGTCTTGTTGCTGGCATTCGGATTGATGTACTTTTATAGATATCATTCACGATATAGGCAGGAGCCGCATTGGCGGTAGAAGCAAACGTAGACATAAACGCAGCCAGCAATCCGGCAAGCAGCAATCCGCACACGCCGACAGGCACAAACTGGTTGATCGCATTCGGCAGAATCAATTCGAAATCGATCGCACCGGTCTTTGTCGTCAGATCGAGGTCTTTAAAGAAAGCAAGTGCCAGGATCGTGAATCCCATAATCATCAGATAACGCGGGATCAGCAGGATAACAGGAACGGAACCGCTCATCAACGCAGCTTCCTTGCCGCTACAGCAGGAAAGGATCTTCTGCATGTCATAGTTGGGTGCAGGGCCCGCCATACTGTTGAATACGCCCTTGAAAAGCATCATCATAATGAAGATACCGAACAAGCCGTACTGGTCGTTCATGATCTTTTCGTTGGCATCGCTAAAGATATCCGTCCAGTGCAGATCGAGCGTCCATCCGGGCACAAGGCTGTCCCAGCCGGCAGGAACGATGGCTGCGATCGTCTCCGGACTTACCTTCATCATGGCAATAACCGCGATGGTAATACCCGCCACCGTCATGATAGCAAACTGAACCACATCCGTCCACACAATACTCAGCATACCGCCCAGCATCACATAGATCGTGGCAATGGCCGTAAAGAAAATACCGTAGGCATGCGGCACATATTCGGCCGGAATATCAAACGGGACATACTGGGAAACAAAATCCCAGGGGAAGAATATCTCCATAAACTTACCTACGCCGATAAAACCGTAGCTCAGGAAGCCGAGCACGCCGATTAGGGCATAGATAACAACAATGGTATGCGACAGGGTGACTCCCTTATTCTTTCCGAAACGTGTCTGAATCCATTCCGCCCCGGTCAGCACATTCGAGCGACGCAGCCAGACGGACAGGTAAACCATCAGGAAAATCTGGTTGAACACCGGCCACAGCCAGGGTACCCAGGCACTCTTTATTCCATAAATAAAGGCAAGCGTCACCATCCACATCGTACCGGAAATATCGAACTGTCCGGATGCGTTCGACAAGCCCAACATATAAAAAGGAAGCGTTTTTCCGCCCAGGAAATAGGCATCCATATTTTTTGACGCTCTTTTCTTCAGTATTAATCCGATAACGATCATAGCCACCAGATAAAGCCCGATGATAAAGATGTCGATAGGTTGCAATTTCATAGTGTTGTATGTATTATAGATTTACTTATTGGATGGCGCTGATGGCTGAAATCATGCCGAATGTTTCGTTGTCATTCAGGCTCCAGATAACTTTGTTGTTGCCGTCTACTTCCATCAGCTGGGGATTGTTGGTCTCCTTGGCACTAGGGTCATGTCCCTGCCAATTGCAGATATACAGACCGTTGTTCGATGTCGGCAGCAGTTGCGCAACAAAGAACAGGGAAACACCTTCGATGTCTTTCTCACCAATACGGCGTACCACTTCTCCGCTATTCAGGTTCACTTCCATTAAAGAATGGGCGTCGCCACAGGCAATCATGTAATTACCGTTGTCGAGCAATACGGTGCTGAACGGGGTTCCTTCCAACTGTGTAGTAGATACCAACTCGCCGGCAGGAGATATTTCACGAACTTCTGAGGTGGCGAAAAGCGGCATCAGGTAATTGTCAGCCTTGTTCTTGTTTACCTGGCGGAATTGGGCGTGCGGATGATCGATACCGGTTTCGCATTCGGTCTTCGACAGTATTTCGCCTTTCGGACTTACTTCGAGGATGGTTGCCGGATGGCCGCACCATGCCAGCAGGTAATTGCCGTTGGGCAGGATGCGTGCCGTCTGCATCTCGCAAGTATCCGGAGCCGGGATGCTCCATATTTCTTTATGATCTTTTGTTATCAGCTTGGCACCTCTTGCGTATGCAAAGAGGATATTTCCTTCGGGAGTAGCGGCAACCGAGCTGCATTCCCATCCTTTTTCCAGCGGATGCTCCCATTCAATTTGTTTCGTTTCTTTGTCGATAATGACGATCTTGTTCCAACCGGAACCTCCCAACAATAGCTTTTGTGATTTCTGCTGGCATGACATAGCCCCCAAGAGGAAAAGAGCAGAGCACAGCAATGTGAATATTTTTTTCATGGTAATTCAAATATATGTATTACGTTGTGTTCAGATACAACGCGGGGCAGAGCAGAACCCCGCCCCGTTGATGTATAATAATTAATTATTTAGACAAGTCCTGGAACATCTCGAATCCCTGCTGGGGAGTCAGTCCGTCGTGAACCACTGCGTGAACAGCCTGGATCATGGCAACCGGGTTTTCAGACTGGAATACGTTACGTCCCATATCTACGCCGGCAGCACCGTCGCCGATAGCTTTGTAACACAAATCCAATGCTTCCAGCTCGGGCAATTTCTTACCGCCTGCAATAACAACAGGAACCGGGCAAGCAGCCACCACCTTTTCAAAGCCGTCGCAATAGTAAGTCTTCACGATGTTTGCACCGTTTTCGGCACAGATACGGGAAGCCAGACCGAAGTAGCGGGCATCGCGGGCCATCTGTTTGCCGACAGCCGTCACACCCATTACCGGAATGTTATAGCGGGAAGCCTTGTCGACTGCCTTATACAGGTTGGCAACCGTTTTTGCTTCGTGTGCTTCGTCGCCGATAGCCAACATCACAGCCATTGCAGAAACGTTCATGCGGATAGCATCTTCGATATCGATCAGCACGTTGTCGTTGAGTTCTGTCAGGATAGAAGCACCTGCATCCGAACGCAAACAGATCGGTTTGTTGGTTGTTGTCGGGATAGACGACAGCAGGATACCACGTGTACACATGATACAGTCTGCATATTCAATCAGCGGAAGAATATTCAAGTCGATACGTTCCAAACCGGAAGTCAGCCCCATAATAAAACCGTGGTCGAAAGCCAGCATAACCGCTTTGCCTGTTTTCGGGTTGAAGATACGGGACAAACGATCTTTCATTCCCCAGGGAAGGTTTTCAGCACCCTTCACATGGAAACTTTGTTGCCCGGCAGTAACACCTAACCCAAAGTTGCTACCTTCTCTCAAATCATCTAAATCTGCCATTTTATCTCTATTAAAAAGTTAATTATTCAATTATAACGCTTCTGCGAAAGAAGCCAACATACAACTCCAGGAAGTGGCGCCGCTGTCGGCATAACCGATCGAACGTTCGCCGTAGTTGCGGGCGCGTCCGAAGTTAGCTTTCATATCGACGGTTTTCTTCGCACCTTCGAGGGCGGCATTCGCACCGGCTGTCATGATTTCCTTGATGTCGTCGGAAGCACAGGCTTGCATGACTTCGATGGCGGGCACCAGGACATCCATCATCGTTTTGTCGCCCGGTTTGGCCTGTGTCTGTTTCTGCACGTTCGCCAATCCGCCGGCAAACATTTTCTTTACGCCTTCGGCATTCAGTTCGGTACCGGCAGCATTGTCGCTCATACCGAGGAAGAAAGCGCCGAGCAGAGTACTTGTCGATCCGCTGGTTTCCAGCATCACACCGAAGCCCATGTCGTTGAGCATCGATTTAAACTCTGTTCCTTTCTCCGAGCCTTTAACGACCACAGAGAAAGCGGTTACGATAGCCTGTCCGTGATCGCCGTCACCGATTACCGCATCCAGTTTGGAAAATTCGTCTTCGCGGGCTTTGATATGCGTTAAGGCGTTATTCAGCATGCCTTTGAAAGCCTCAATAGTCAGTTGTTTCATGTTATTTGTTTATTTACCGATAGTTGTCCAATAGGGAGCGTTCGCGCTCTTGTTCTTTAAATAATCCACATGGTCGTCGTCGAGAATAGCCATGATCATCTGGAAACCGGCCTGTTCCTGTACGGTCAGGATTTCCTGGATACGGCCGAATACGACCTGCATGCCACATGCTTCCAACTCTTTGTAGGCTTTGCGGAATACGATGTTCAGCTCCATGTGTGTAGTAGCGCCTACGCCGTTGATGATAAGCAGCATCTTGTCACCGGCTTTCGGCTTCAATTGCTGGCACAACAGGTCGACCATTTCAGTTGCCGTAGCGTCGGCAGATACCAACGGTTTCTGGCCACCGCTACCTTCGCCATGCTGTCCCATACCGATTTCCATGATGCCGGCAGGCAGGTCGGAAATGGTTGCATTGTTCTGCGGATGCGTACAAGAGCGCATAGCCACAGCTAATGTAGCCGATTTAGCAGTGAAGCGTTCGCCAATCTCGATCAGTTCGTCCAGCGATTTGCCTTCGTCGGCAGCGGCACCCAGGATTTTATACAAAGGCACGCAACCGGCCAGACCGCGACGGTCGTTATTGTCGGCACCGATACCGGCACTGATGTCGTCGTGAGTAAGCAATTGTTTTACTTTGATGCCTACACGTTCTGCCAGCTGGCAAGCCATGTTCGCACTCATCACGTCGCCCGAATGGTTCAGCACAACCAACAGGATACCGGCTTCGCGTTTCATCAACTGCAATGCCTGGAACAGACGCTGTGCGCCCGGAGCGGCGAATACGTCACCTATAACGGAGCAGTCGAGCATACCGTCGCCTACGAAACCGCTCAATGCAGGTTCGTGGCCTGAACCGCCCAAAGTAACGATAGCGACTTTGTCTTCGCTTTTCGGATTGGCGCGTACAACAACGTTCTCAGCAGCCAGCTTTACCTGGTCGGGATAAGCCAGTACATAACCTTCCAGCAATTCGGGAGTTATCTGTTCGAGATCGTTTATAAATTTAGTCTTAATTTCTGCTATGGTGTTTTTCCTCCTTGTTTTTGTTAGATTTATAAATTATTTGATTTCCATTAATTCGATAGCAATGCCTTCTTCTTCGATGAAAGCGATCGTTAGGTGTTCGTCGCATACGGCGGGGCCAAAGATAACCTTGGCATCTTTCAGCGCTTCTTCCAGCGAAGGAACGGTGTAAGCGATATGACCATTCGTCTTAACCAGATCGGGCAAGCAGCTGGCAGCTGGATCGTCGAATTTCAGGAATTCGATCTTGTTGGGGCTCTTGCTGTAATCGGTTAGCCAAACGTTCAAACCTTCGTTGAACATAGCGCCTTCTTTCTGTTCGTTGGTAAGGATACCTACATGATTATACGTTCTCATGATCATTTTAATTTAATGTTAGACTTCTATATTAATAATTCATTTTCATTCAAATTTCTACAAAATGCCTAGGAAACCATCACTAAGCTCTCAGCGCTACCTCCCGAGGGCTCCGAAACCTCCGCTAAGGGTTCAGCAATCATTTCCGAGACCGCTACACCTTCACTGAAGGTGTAGCGGTACCTTCCGAGACCTCCGAAACAACCATTGAACCCTCAGTGATAACTCCGGAGACCTCCGCCGGTTATTCAAGCATCTTCCGTCTCCTTCCGGAAAGCACAGCCAGAATGACCACGACGGCCGAAGCGGCATAAAGATAGGTAAAGATTCCATGTACATTATCGTTTTGTCCATACGAATGCATGCCGCTCAGGAAATAATTCACCCCGAAGAATGTCATCAGGACAGAGGCGAAGGCAACGACCGAACAAAGGTTGAACAACCAACTGCTATACCAGCGCTTCACCAGATGAAGGTGAGCCACTATGGCATAAACGACCATTGTGATCAATGCCCAGGTTTCCTTCGGATCCCAGCCCCAGTAACGTCCCCACGATTCGTTCGCCCAGACAGCACCCAGGAAGGTACCGATCGTCATCAACGCCAGCCCGACCCACATCGCCATTTCATTAACGATAGTCAGTTCCTTTACGCGTGCTTTCAGTATGTCTGTATTTTTCTTTCCGGCGATGCTCATCATCACCAGGTTTATCAATCCGATCAGGCAGCTGATGCCGAAGAAACCGTAGGCAGCTACAATGACAGCCACATGGAACATCAGCCAGGGCGATTTCAGTACCGGTACGAGTGGGTTAATTTCCGGATCCACCCAGTTAAGCCCGGAGACGAACAGGATAATCCCGCCAAACAAAGTAGCCAGCGCAAACGTCACCGGACTACGACGCACAAACAACAGACCTGCCAGCACGGTTGCCCAGGCAACATACACCATGGTCTCGTACGAATTACTCCAGGGCGCATACCCGGCAATATACCAGCGCATACCCATACCGAACATATGGAAATGGAAGACAATCAATATGCCTATTCCCAATAATCAGATACCGGCTTTCATCCACCTTCTCTGCTTGAACAGCATGGCAAAGGAAAGGACAAGCATCAGGCCGCCCAGGATCAGATAGCCTTTCTTACATTGACGGAACACGTCTATCTTGTTGCATTTAATCTCTGCCTGCATGCGCTTGGGGGAAATATCCAGAGTCTTGTTCTTTGCCTGCTGGTAGGTGCTGATCATGTCGACTACTTCGCCCGACTTTGCCCAGTCACCGCTCTTTAGGGCTTCCTGCACTTCGACAAGATATCAGGTCATGATATGGAAGATAAACATGGAGTCTTTTCCGCTGAATACCGACAAGTCGTCGCCGGCTGCATACCATTTATGGTTCGGATCGTTTTCTTTCGGAAACAGGTTCAGCATCTGGTAATTGATCAGCTGGTGGAAAATATTGATTTGCTCGTCGAGCTTCAGCAGGTCTTTATCGAAACGGTTGCGCTCGGCCGGTATCTTGTTGTAGGCTTCTTCCAGCTTTTCCTGCAACTTGTAGTTTCCATTGCTATCGAATACCTGAATATAGGCACATTCGCCATCGGTCAGGTCGTAATAGTTTGCCAGTTCCTTATTGGAAAGGGCGATGAAAGGGAGACGCATCCACATATCCGGCATCGCCAGCAGGCTCAGCAGAAACTGGTCGGAATCGAGGTTCCCGATCTTTTCTGCCTTATGGAGCTTGCGCAGTACTTCGGACGAGAAGGTATTAACCGGCATCATGCGTCCGCTATGCGACTGGACGGGCAATGCCCCGAACTTCGCCGCATGTTCCGTTGGAACAGCATATTTCTGAACAATATCCAACATCGGAGAAGTCTCTCCTTTTACACTTGCCGACACCGACAATGCCAGCAAAACAAGCACGACTGTCGCTGATTGTGCGACCGTGCGTAATTCTTTCAAACGACGGCTAAGCGTCATAAAGCGTGAATTCTTCCCTGTCAATGCAAGGATCAGACCGATTACCAACATCAGATAACCGGTATACGTTATATTCCGTCCCGCCACATCGCGGTTTACGGAAAGTACGGTTCCTCTTTCGTCCGGGTCGTATGAAGCCTGGAAGAAACGATAACCTTTTACATCTAATACGTTATTCATAAATATCCGTTCGTTGCGTGTAGTACCGTCTACATGCACAAGCACTTCGCTCTCGTAGGAAGACGGGCTTGCCGAACCGGGATAGCGGGTTAAGGTAAATTTCACCAGTTCCACAGTAAAGGGTAGCGTGTGGAAAGTAGTCCGGTCGCCCTGGCGGACAGCCAGCTGGTCGGTCGATTCTCCTTCGCGGATATGAAGGATTCCTTCTTCGCCTAACACGAATGAGGTAAGGGCACCCAAAAGGATGATGATAAAGGCAGTATGCGTCACCATGATACCCCATCTGTGGAGTTTACAATACTGGAATTTGATGGCAACAAAAAGAAAGTTAACAACTAAAAGGAATTGCAACAGAAAGAATAACGGAGAATAATAGACCATCGCTTTGGCTGCTGCTGTTCCATGATACTTTTCAATAAAAGTAGCGACAGCCAGACCAAAACCGTAGATAAGTAACAAGACAATCGTCGTGATAAAGGAAGATAGTATTCTTTCGAGTGTTGCTTTCATTTGTTTATTTATTAAGATAATGTCCACCAAAGATAAGAATTTTTGGTAAAGTGATCCCGGCTATGCCGGGATCACCTGATAGATTTAATTTATCTTAGGAGCATATCTTATCGATTAGTCTTCGATTATTACACGGAAACCTACGTTGAATACACGCTGATACGGATAGTATGCTTTACGTGCATAAGAAGTAGAGAACTTCGGACGTTCGATATAAGAACCACCGCGAACCACCTTGTGGTCGGAAGTTACTTTAGCCTTTTCGTTATAAGGATAAGGCACATAATCCGAACGAGTCCATTCCGATACGTTTCCATGCATGTTATACAAACCGAACGGATTAGCCTAATACACTTTCTCGCCTGTCTGGATCAACTGACCGTCGTCTACGCCTTCTTCTTTCGGCAGATAAGTATAATATTTATACCAGTAAGAGCTCGGGGACATCGGTTGCGGGTCGATACCGCTTACGGCAAACAACAGAGTTGTCTTATCCGCAAAGTTTTCAAACTTGCCAAAGTCCGTATTCAGGTTACCATACCAGAAGTCTTCATCGCTACCTGCGCGGCAAGCCCACTCCCATTGTGCTTCGGTAGGAAGCGTAATGTTTAGGCCGGTCTTCGTACTCAGTTGCTTGCAATAGTCCATCGCATCGTTGTAGCTTACACGGATCACCGGTTGGTTCGGCTCATTAGCCGGATATCCCTGGTGTACGTGGTCTTTCTAGAGCTGGTCAACGAAACGGCTGTCGTGTTCAGGGAAGATCACTTTATACTGTTCGTTTGTCAACTCCATTTCAGCCATCCAGAACGATTTGTCGATTTTCACTTTAGCTGTCGGATAAGCATCCGGTTCGCCATTGTAGCTACCCATTACGAATTCGCCTGCCGGGATGCGTACGAATGCAATCTTCACACCCGGAGCAATTTCAACCTCTTTGCGGTTGCTTGTTTCCTTGGCAAGCATATCCTTGATAGTTTCCTTGTCGAAAGGCCAGCCTTTAGCTTTCACATTCTTCACCCTTACAGGAGCTGATTTTTCGGGCAAAACCGGAACGATCTCGCCTTTGCTTTTCAGATAAGCAGCATAGTCGGCTATTTCCTTCTGCCAGTCGGCACCCATGCCGTTTGCATACTTATCGGTCAGCTCCTTACGACGTTTGATCTGGTCGAATCCTTTATAAGGAAGATCTGTCAAAACATTCGCATCGAAGTAACCTTTATCGGAAGCATTGTAATCGATCCAGTTGTAAAGCGTTTTCCATTCTTTATCTGTCAGTTTCACGTTATGGTGACCTTTTTTCAGGATACGAACCAATTCGCTGGTGTTCGGATGATATTCGTACGGCTGAAGAACAACCATATCACCTTCACCACCCTGACGATGGATATAAGGATGGAAATTCAGATAAGAAGTGCCATAGCCCAACTTGTCTTTCTTACCACCGCGCAGGTCGAATGCTTTACCTTCGCCATTATGGCAAGAGATACAAGCACGGTCGAGAATCGGCTGGATTTCCAGGTCGAATGTGAAAGAGCGGACGCCACCTTCCGGTGCAGTCAGTTTCAACGGAGCTTTCTGGGAAGCCATTACACGTTTCGGGATAGGTATCTGGTTCTGGTCTTCGTGACAACCGATACAAGATACCACTTCACCCGGCTGACCGGTTACCCAGCTACGCATCCACTGGATGGCAACACCGTCCTTGTCGATCGGCTGGATAGAGATCGGAGTATTAGCCGGCACTTTAAAGATAGCCGATCCGTCTTCTTCCACAGGAACCGTACCTAAAAGGCGTTTGATATCCCAACCACTCTGGATACCATGCCAGTTATGGTCTGAACGGGTCTTCACATAAGCATATTCGTAAGCATGCAGGCGAAGTTCCTTGACTGTTCCGCGAGGAATACCGCGCAAACCTTCTCCTTCATAAATATCCTGAATAAAGATAGTCGCTTCTTTCTCATTCAACTTTACACGATCGGGAATTGCCGGCGGAGTCTTTTGTTCCTTCACCAGGATCGGGCTGATATAACCTTCTCCTTCTGCCTGTTTCAGACAAGTTACGTTATCATACACATCGACCAGGTAAAGTCCCCACAATGACTGCGGATCCAACTTGGCTGCTACCAGATAATATTTATCGTTCAACGGCATCGGTTTAACAAACTGCGGCCATACACCGTTCACCAATTCGTCTTTGATCAGTTCAACAATCGGACGGTTGCGGAAAGGTATTTCCTGAACCATACCCATCACATTCTTACGTCCTTTCGTCGGGTCGAATACGATCAGACGGCCGGAGCGTGCAATACCATGGTGTCCTGAAATGATACCTACGAAAGCAGAACCATGACCCGGCAACGGCTGAATGTCGAACGTACTGTTCGGGAACATGGAGCCACTACCATATAAAGCCTTGTTTTCTGTTCCGTCCGGATTCATGTGTATCACGATACGGGAATAATAGTGAGTCAAGTCGGTATATTCCCAACGCGTGTACATCACACGACCGTTATTCATAACAACCGGATTCCAGTTAGCATCCTGGTCGAATGTCAAACGGCGCAAGTTCTTCGTATCCGGAGTATAAAGTACCATATTACCCACAGCGTCGTCGCCACTTACGCAAGGAACACCCTGGTAACCGATATTCGAGTTGGCAATAATACGTCCGTCGGGCAGGTAAGTACCATCATAGAATTCCAGATCGGGTTCTTCGTTTTCAACCAACTTCTTGCAGCCGGTTCCGTCCATCTTCACTTCAAATACGTTCCAGCGTTTGTCCGGCATCAGAGATGTGAACATTACGCGGTCGGCATCCCAGTGCATGCGCAGGTCGGCGATAGAAGCATCCGGTACATTCGGTTTGAAGACAGACTTCATCTGCATGCCGTCACGCAGGTTGGCCAACTCGACAATCTCGGCATCGAAACCACCACGACGGGCAGATTCCTGGTTACTCCAGTTATTAGCCTGTGTTCCCAGGTCGGGAGCCATAGCCTGACGGGCTCTTGAACCTAATTTATAACGTACGGCAATAATCTTGTCGGCATCCAACAACGGGTTACCCAGCAAAATAGCCTTTTTGTTATCCAATGCTTTACGGGCATCCGCCATTGCCTGGTCGTCGCCTTTGTAAATGCCGTCGAAACCTTTCTGCTGGAGTTGCAACAACTCGTCGAGCATCGGCTGATATTTAGCCGTATCGAAATCTTTCTGCTTGCTCATATCGGCAAAAGCCAACTTGATCGCTTCGATATTCAGCCATTCCAAATCACTTTGAAGGGCATAAACATCCTGGAGTTTCTCAAACAGTTCCAGATATTTGCGGATCTGGGTATTTACATCTTTCTCTGCAGCGATCTACTGAACAACGTTTTTGTAAAATGATTATCCGCATAATGTCCTATTATAAATTCTGGATTTGAAGTCGGAG
>JAJPZM010000349.1 GCA_021204335.1 Parabacteroides sp.
TTACCGAAATAAACAATAGCTAAAGGGGCTATCCACTTTTTGGACAGTCCCTTACACCTAAGTTGAAACATTTATATTCAGACATTTGCGTAATTCGGAAAAGAGTTATATCTTTGAACCGAAGTTTTAGGCAGACAATGAACAGCCAAAGGGCGACAGATAAACGTCTTTTTTGAAACCTAAATTGTACCCCCTAAGGCATTGACATATTGATAAAGAGTTGAATTTAAGCGATATAAGGAGATGGGTTCATTACCCTATCTCTCCGTAAAACAACTGAACAAAACCAGTCAAGTTCCACAAATTCAATTTTGTGGAACTTTTTTATCCCCTCTTTTCAGTGTATTTATAGACCTGTCCATGTTGCGTTATTTGTTCTAAATGACTGCAAAAAGTTCTGTATGTCATCGGTTATGAGATTGCCTAAACTATGACTGCCTTTTTATCATAACCAAAACCGGATATTTTCGGAGTAAAAGTAGAAAACTACTTGTTTCAAAAGTTGGTAAGATGGGTCGGTTTATCCGTACACGATTCCCTAAAAGAAAAATAAGACATTATGCACGAAAAATAGAACACTCATTTACAGCAACTTATTCCTATTTTTGCATCGATTTTGAAACAGGGAAGACATGACAAAGGGCGAAGAAATGAAGAACAAGGTATCCATTAACAATATAAAGGAAACCATACAGGCGGATTATGTGGACGGTGATATTATCATCATCAACAACATCCAGAATTTGCAGAAATATTGGTCTGTGAACAATTCTCAGACGTTAAATGTATTCTCGTTCGTGATTTGTACGCAGGGAAAAATCCAGATAAAGATCATGTCTAAAAAGATAATGATACATCCTTGCGAAGTGTTGTATTGCGACCCGAATACTGTCATCAGCGACTACATGATGAGTCCCGATTTTGATGCAACGATCCTGTGTATATCGTCTCATATCGTACAAAGTATCCTCTATGCAAACAGGCATATCTGGAGCTATTATTTCAAAATCAGCCAGAACCCGGTTTTGAATATCGGAGAGGAGGGATTAAGCTTGTTCAAGTATTATTACCAGTTATTGGTGCATCGTATGAAATTTCCTCAACATACATATGATAAGGAAACAATGTATTCTCTTGTCAGTGCCCTTCTCTACGACCTGCTGGCCGAGTTGGGGGGTCCGGAAACAATAAAAAATGACGTACGGATATCCCAAGGCGACATACTGTTCAAGAAATTCATCGAACTGCTCTCCAAAAGCGAACCCAAAGAGCGTTCGGTGGCATACTATGCCGAACAATTGTGTATCACTCCCAAATACCTCTCAAGCACCGTAAAGAAAGTTAGCGGCAAGACGGCTTTCGAATGGATTAATAAGTTTGTCATAGAAGATGTCAAACGTCAACTTTCCTTTTCGAGTAAGTCTATCAAAGAGGTCGCCGATTATCTCCTGTTTCCCAATATTTCCTTTTTCGGGAAGTATGTCAAGACACATTTGGGGATGTCGCCTACTGAATTCAGAAGACAGATAGAGAAAGGGTATACCAAACAATGAAATTCTATAATTATGAAAAAAATTAGTGTAAAACGTGTTACGACGAAGCGCGAAATGGACGATTTCGTAAAGTTGGCAGAATATATATATGCCGACTATCCATGCTATGTTCCCGATTTGGAGATGGACGTGTGCGATACTTTCAATCCATGCAAAAATGCAGGATTGGAGTGCTCCGTCGTACAACCTTTTATAGCTTATGACGGCGACGGGAAACCGGTTGGCCGTATCGCCGGAATTATCAACCGTCGTGCTAATGAAAAGTGGAATACCCAAAATGTGCGGTTCGGATTCATCGAGTTTATTGATGATAGAAATGTGTCGGCTGCTTTGCTGGATGCTGTAGAGCAATGGGGCAGAGAACAAAATATGAATCATATCCAAGGTCCGATGGGTGTTTTCGATTTCGATAAGGAAGGGATGCTCATTGAAGATTATGACAGGACAGGATCGATGATTACGATATACAATCCTCCTTATTATCCGCGCCACATGGAAGCTTTGGGCTACGAGAAAGATGTGGACTGGGTACAGATGTGTTTCGACGTGCCGCGTGAAGTGCCTGCCAAATATGCACGTGTAGCGCGGCTTTCGAAAGAAATGTTCGGACTGCATATCCGAAAACTGACCGCCAAAGATATATCCTCCGGGTATGGAAAAAAGGTGTTTGATTTGATAAACCTAACCTATGCGCCCCTTTTCGGTTATACGGAATTGTCAGAAAAACAGATCGATCTTTACCTGAACCGATACCTGCCGTTGATAGACAAACAAATGATTCCCATCATCGAAAATGAGAAAAACGAGATAGTGGGAGTGGCAATTACCATGAACAGCCTCTCGCACGCCCTGCAGAAGTCGAAAGGGCGGTTACTGCCTTTCGGCTGGTTCCATTTGCTTCGTGCTCTGACCTGGAAACGGGAAGATAAAGCCGAACTGCTGCTGAATGCGGTTCATCCCGACTACCAGGGATTAGGTGTAAATGCGCTGTTCTTCGACGACCTGATACCGGTCTATAACAAATGCGGTATCAAGTGGGCAGAAACGGGACCTCAGTTGGAGGATAATATACGCGAGTTGTCGCAATGGAAACCATTGAACCCGACAATCGTCAAACGGAGAAGATGTTACAAGAAAAAATTATAAAAACTGGACAATATGAAAAACAGAGTAGTAATAACCGGTATGGGTATCTGGTCATGCCTGGGTACCTCCCTGGACGAGGTACGCGATTCGCTCTATGCGGGCAAAAGCGGCATCGTTTTCACCCCGGAACGTAAGCAGGCAGGATTCCGTTCCGCCCTGTGTGCAGATATCGCTCACCCGGATTTGAAGCCGTTTATCCCTCGGAATATGCGGCAATTCATGCCCGAAGAAGCACAGTATGCCTATATGGCAACACGACAGGCCCTTGAAAATGCCTGGTTGGATTTGGATTACATAGAAAAGCACGAGGTAGGTATCATTTACGGTAACGATTCTGCGGCAGAAGCTACGATGCATGCGCTTGACAAGTTCCGCGAGTTCCAGGACACAGCGGCTTGTGGCAGTGGAGCCATCTTCCAGTCGATGAACTCAACAGTGACGATAAACCTCGCCTGCCTTTTCCGGTTGCGGGGGATCAACCTGACGGCATCGGCAGCCTGTGCCTCCGGCTCACAGTCTATCGGATTGGCAAGCCTGCTGATAAGTAACGGATTGCAGGAATGCGTGGTGTGTGGCGGTGCACAGGAAGCAAACATGTTCAGCGTAGCGGCATTCGACGGCATCCAGTCGTTCTCCGTCCGCGAGGACGAACCTGCAAAGGCAAGCCGCCCGTTCGACCGCGACCGCGACGGACTGGTACCGGGTGGCGGTGCAGCGACTGTAATTCTGGAGAGTTATGAGTACGCCACGCGTCGCGGTGCTCCCATACTGGGCGAGATTATCAGCTGGGGCTTCTCCAGCAATGGCGACCACATCTCCACGCCGAACGTGGAAGGGCCAGCCCGTTCATTGGAACTTTGCCTGAAGAATGGTGGCATTACGCCCGATCAAATCCAATATATCAATGCCCATGCCACATCTACCCATATTGGTGACATTCGTGAAGCACAGGCCATCGCCCGTATCTTCGGTGATAGGAGCGTGGGCTTTATCGCTCACAAGTCCCAGCAATGGCATTTGATGTTGTTGGATTGTGCCAGCGAAATCATCTATTCGATGCTGATGATGAAAAACGACTTTATTGCGGGAAACATCAATTTCGAGAATCCTGACGAGGAGACGGCTTGCATCAATGTCGTACCTGAACGCCAGGAAACTCATTTCGACATGTTCCTCTCCAACTCATTCGGATTCGGAGGAACAAACTCGACTTTAATAGTAAAGAACTTATAAGTAATTAATAACTAAAAGAAAAAAAGATTATGAAACGTGAAAAAATTGTAGCACAAGTAAACGCCCTGTTAACAGAAGAATTTGAAGTAGATGCAGCCACTTTTACGCCGGATGCAAATGTGAAGGAAACGCTTAACCTGGATAGCCTGAGCCTGGTAGACCTGGTAGCGCTTGTACAACAAACATACAAGATAAAGATACCCGTAACCGAATTGCGCAGTATCCAGACCTTCAACAATCTCTATGACTACATCGAATCGCATCTTCCTAACGAATGAAAAGCGAGGATATTAAAAGACTGATTCCGCAACGCGACCCAATCCTGATGGTTGACAAGTTGCTGGAAGCGGACGGTGACAAGGCTCTGACCAGTCTCACCGTCCGTGCCGACAACTATTTCATCGGTGAAGACGGAAAACTGGAAGAATCCGGGCTGATAGAGCACATCGCTCAGTCGGCATCGGCTTTTGCCGGATATATGGCAATCGAAAAAGGAGCAACGGAACCGCCTGTGGGCTATATCGGCGAGATCAGGAAGTTCTACTGCCATCACCGCCCACAGGTAGGAGATGAACTGATCACTACTATTACCACCGATGCAGAAATTGGCGGTGTGACGTCCATTAGTGGAGAAAGCCATGTTCATGACAAACTTATGGCAGAGACGCAGATGAAAATATACATCCGTCCATAAAAAAGAATCCGGTATGAACTTTACTATATATGTAACATTGGAATCATGAAACTTGAAAATAATTATTACAAACTAATCAGCATGCACCATGATGGACTGAGCGGCCGATTCCGTATCGCCCTGCGGAAAGAATGCGATGTGTATATTGGTCATTTTCCCGGAGATCCGGTCAGTCCTGGAGCCTGCAATATACAAACTATCAAGGAGTGCGCCGAACAGTTGGCAGGCAGGCGACTGCGTATCAGCACCATCCGCCAATGCCGGTTGACGGCAGTTGCCACACCTATGGCCTGCCCTGAATTGGACGTTATCATTAACCTGCAACCTCTTGAACAGGGATATGCGGTAACGGCACGTATCATTGATGCTGAAAAAACATATATGGAATATAAAGGAGAGATGATCGTATGACAGCACTTTGCATTCGGATATATTATTTTTTTTGTCACCATCGCGCGGTGTTCTGGCTCTCCCTCATCGAACTGTTCCTTTTCTGTGGCTATTTTGCCTCCCGGATACACTTGGAAGAGGATCTTAACAAGCTGATGCCCGCTTCGCGGAACGAGGATGGAAGCACCAAACTCGCTTTTGCCAATCTGCGCATCAAAGACAAAACTTTCCTGCTCTTTGAGGGTAACGACGGTACATCTGTAGAGCGCATTGCAGAAGTGTGCGATGCCTTTATCGACTCTCTATCATCGAAGAATGCTACGCTCGACACGACTCATCAAGTTGTCGGCGATATCTTCTACCGCCTGTCCGACGAGTTGATGCCGGATGTTATCGACTACCTGGGTGAACACCTGCCGGCCTACATCGACACCGGCGTCTATGTCCGTCTCGATACGATGCTGACTCGTGAACACCTGGAAAGGCAAATGCAGATTAACAGGCATGACCTGCTGAGAGAAGTAGGCACCATGTTCCCTGAATTGATACGGATGGATCCCATCGGTCTGCGCAACCTGCTTGCCAAACAGATGAAACCGTTAACTGAAGGAGCAGCAGGCAGCTACCGTACCATCGAAGGACATTTCTTCGTGCCGGACTCCACTGTGTGCGTGGCATTTATCACACCGATGTATTCCGCCACCAACACAGGGCAAGGCTCGGCATTGTTCCGCATGCTGAACGAACAAATAGAACAGTTTGCCACGATAGCTCCCGATGTGCATATCTGCTATCATGGCACGCCTGCCAGCGGTTTCTACAACTCCACGCAGATAAAGAAAGACCTGAAAGGAACCATCGGCGGCTCATTGCTGTTGGTGCTGGTATTCATCCTCATTTGTTTCCGCAACCGGGATACGCTGCTGTTGTTACTGATGCCCGTTCTGTTCGGCACGCTGTTCGGACTGACTGCGATGTATTTCATCAAAGGGCAGTTCTCGCTGCTGGCACTCGGCATAGGGGCGGTAGTCTTGGGCGTAGCGATGAGTTACGTATTGCATGTGCTGACACATTATAAATATGTAGGCAACCCGGAACAGGTGCTTTGCGACCAGGCGAAGCCTGTCTGCCTGGGCTGTATCACCACCATAGGCTCCTTTATGGGGCTGATCTTCATCCGTACGGAGTTATTGCAGGACTTCGGGCTGTTTGCCGCCTTCGTCATCGTAGGCACAACGGCATTCAGTCTCGTTTATCTGCCACAGTTTCTCCACCCGGAGAAGAACCGGGTAAACCGACACCTGTTTGCCGCCATCAGCCGTTTCAATGCTTATCCTTTCGACCGCAAGAAACCTTTGTTGTTCGGAATAGGAGCAATCGCGGTGGTCTGCATCTGTTTCTACCTGGCCGGAGGTACTTTGTTTGATGCCGACATGCACAATCTTGGCTACAGCGCGGATAACGTTTCCTACTCGGAAAACCTGCTCCGCAGCAAGACATACACCGGGGATAAACAGAAATACTTTGCCGCCTCGGGACAGACGATGGAGGAAGCTCTTGGGAACTTTGCATTGCTTTCCCACAAACTGGACTCCCTGAAACAGAAGGGACTGGTCAAGAGCTATACACATACGGATAAGATATTCATTCCCCTGGATGTCCAGCAAAAGCGCATCGACGCATGGGAACATTTCTGGACGGAAGAACGGTTACAACAAGTCCGCCGCCTGATTAACGAAACAGCCCCCATGGCCCAACTGCGTCCGGAAGCATTCGAACCGTTCTTCGACTATGCCATGGCGGACTATCACCCCGATGCTCTCTATGATGCAAATATTATTCCGGAAGGTTACCAGTCCACCCTGATGGAGCAGTCTTATAATGGCGAATACCTTTGCTTTACCTCTGTGCGTTGCGCCAACGACACAATGCGCAGTAAAGAGAGCGACTATCACCGCATCTGTGATGCCATAGCACAATCGCCCAATTTACTGGTGCTCGATACCTATTATTATACAACCGACACGCTGATAGGGATGAACGAGGACTTCAATGTACTGCAATGGGTATCTATGCTCTTTGTATTCGTGGTACTGCTGTTCAGCTTCCGTTTCAACCTGCGGTACGCGTTGCTAGGCTTTCTGCCGATACTGCTGAGCTGGTTGATTGTCCTGGGGACCATGGTTATTTTCGGAGTGAGGTTCAACCTTATCAACATTATCATCTCGACTTTCATCTTCGGTATCGGTGTGGATTACAGTATCTTCGTGGTGAGCGGACTTACTGAAAGCGGGAAAGACGACCGCTTGCTGAGCTATTACAAAACAGCTATTTTCTTCAGTGCGGTCATCCTGATAGTCACCGTCAGTTCCATGCTGTTTGCCGGGCATCCGGCTATCAGGTCTGTGGGGTTCTCCACACTGGTTGGGTTGGTTTCGGCGATTGTCCTCTCGTATGTAGTACAACCGGCGATGTACAGGTTGATAAATAAAAAACAGAACAAGCAATGAAATGCGATATAATCATCATAGGAGGCGGATTAGGCGGACTGGAATGCGGATACATTCTTTCCCGTACAGGACGAAGTGTCCTCGTATTGGAGAAAGAATCCCAACCCGGTGGTTGTCTGCAGAGCTATCGACGGCGTGAACTGTCTTTCGATACAGGGTTCCATTACGTGGGAGGTCTGGATGAAGGGCAATCATTACACGCAGCCTTTCGCTATTTAGGGCTACTGGATTTACCTTGGCACCGACTGGATACCGACGGTTTCGACCGTGTGACTATCGGCGAACGCACCTTCGCCTTTGCACAAGGCTATGATGCTTTCGCCCGGCAGTTAGCAGAAGATTTCCCTGCCGAACGGGCAGCCCTGCAACGCTACGCGAACTTGCTGAAACGCTCCGCACAACAACAATATTCCGTACTTATGGGAACAAGCGCCTGGCAATACCTGACTGAGAACTTCCATGACCCGCTACTGATAAACGTGCTCAGCGGGACTTCACTGAAGATGGAACTTCGGCAGGAGTCGCTCCCATTGTTCACTTTCTTACATGGTAACAGCAGCTTCATAGAAAGCAGTTGGCGGCTGAAAGGCGATGGTTCACTGATTGTGAAAGCATTGGCCGAAGGCATCCGCACACAGGGTGGAGAAATCATCTGCAATGCAAAAGCAGAGGAACTGGTGGAACGAAACGGGCAATTAAGCCATGTAATATGTTCCAACGGAGAAACGTATGAAGGCAGCCTTTTCATCAGCGACATTCATCCAGCTTCTACCTGCCGGCTGGTAAAAGAAAGCAACCGGATGAAACAGGTCTATCGCAACCGGATTGCCGATTTGGAGAATACGTTCGGAATGTTCACCGTATCGCTCCGTATCCGGCCTGACAGCCTGCGTTATTTCAACTGGAACCAATATATATACCGCCAACCGAACGTGTGGACGTTCTATCAGGATAACGCACCCGTTGGCGGCGTGTTGGTGAGTTGCCGGATACCGGAAGATGGCAGCGGCTATACCCGGCAAGTGGACTTGCTCACACCGATGATGTGGGATAAATGTAAGATATGGAACGACACACAGGTAGGCCAGCGCGGCAGCGAATACAAGACGATGAAAGAGCAGATAGCAGACGAGTGCATCACCTTGGCCGAACGTTTCCTACCCGGGCTTCGTGAGATGTCGGAATATTATACCAGTACTTCGCTGACATGGCGCGACTATACCTTTTCGCCTGAAGGAAGCGCTTACGGCATACGCAAGGATTTTCGCGACCCGCTGATGACCATGCTTTCGCCACGCACGCCCATACCCAACTTGCTCCTTACAGGACAGAACCTGGTGCTGCATGGGTTGCATGGTGTGACCATGACTGCATTTTATACCTGTGCAGAAATCATGGGACAAAAGGACTTTATACATAAAACGCATTCGATATGAAAAAAATATTTATTCTTTCCGCCCTTCTCATCTATACCGGACTTTCGGCACAGCGGGCGGATATCCGCAAAGCGGCAGAGCGATATAAAAACGTGAATACAGTGATAATCAATGTGACGCAAACCCGCCACAATACGGCCATTGCACAGGACATGACAGCCCGGGGACACTTCTATTACAAGAAGCCAAACTGTCAGAGCATGGTATTTCAAGATGCAAAAGAAATGCTGCTGGCCGTAGACAATACATTTGTCATGGTGAAGGATGGCAAACAACGGACGGCACGGGCGAAAGGGAAGGGTAACAACCCCTTTGAAGTCCTGCAATCCGTCTTCCGCAATCTGCTTTCTGCAGACGACGATGCCTCCCTTTCCGAACTGGCAGACGTGCAGCTGACGAAGCAGGACGACATTTGTACAGTCACCATCATCCCAACCGTAACCGACCCTAAGGTGAAACGCCGGATGATGTTCACCTCGTGCGTTGCCACCATCGACTTGAAAACCGCCGAATTGCGCAGCCTGCGCATCAACGAACAGGGCGGCAACTATACACAATACGATTTCTCCAACTACCTGTTCAATGCCGAAGTCAGAGACAGTATCTTCGATGTCAGTGCCGTACAATGAAGGAGCTCAAAGACATCTGCAACGTGCAGGTAAGATTCAACGAGATAGACTCTATGCAACGTGTGTGGCATGGTTCGTTCGTCACCTATCTGGAAGACGGGCGCGAGTCGTTCGGGCGGCACTATCCCGGGATAGGGTATGCCGACATGCAGCGTGCGGGCATTTATGCACCGATTTATGACATCAACATTCGCTATCTGGCACCGCTTGTGCTGAACGATGTGGCGGTGGTGCATACGCAGTATGTCTATCATCCGGGGGCACGGCTCGACTATGTATATAAGATATGCAGGAAACGCGACCTCATGCTGTGTGCCGAAGGAGCCACCACCCAACTGTTCATCGATGCGGAAGGGCAACTCATGGTAGATATGCCCGACTACTACAGGGAGTGGCAGGAGAAGTTTTTAAAATAAAATAGCTTTATGTCAAAAGAAAATATTCAATCCACTTATAAGTCAAACGACACAGAAGAATGGCTGGACCGGGTATGGACACGACCTATCGGTTACCATTGGGCGTTACTGTTCCAACGGTTGAACATACATCCCAATACCGTTACCATCCTCTCCATGATTATCGGAGCAAGCTCGGCGCTCTTCTTTGCACACGGTTCCTACCGCACAGAAGGCATGAACGGGCTGTTATTAAACGTAGTTGCCATCCTTTTGCTGGCATGGGCAAACTTCTACGACAGCGCCGACGGACAACTGGCACGCATGACGGGAAAGAAAACCCGTCTGGGACGCATCCTCGACGGTGCAGCCAGCGAGGTATGGTTCATTCCCATCTATCTAAGCCTGGTCTATCGGTTCTACGTCCATCACGACATGGAGTTTCAGTTTCTGGGTATCGAAAACAACGTACAGAATACGTGGATTGCCACGCTGGTGCTGCTCGCCATCGTGCTTTACTCCGGCTTCGGCTGCCATAGCCGGCAGTGCGGACTGGCCGACTATTACCGCCAAATCCACCTCTTTTTCCTGAAAGGGGAGGCCGGGAGTGAACTGGATAATTCCATGCAACAGCAGAAGCTGTATGACGAAACACCGTGGAAAGGGAACTTCCTGTGGAAAGCTTTCTTGAAAACATATATAAACTATACCCGTGGACAGGAAGCCCAAACCCCGCAATTCCAGCGGTTGATGAGAAAGCTGCGCGAACGCTACGGAGCAATGGAAAACATCCCGCAGGCGTTTCGTGACCGTTTCCGTACGCTCTCGCTACCCCTAATAAAATGGACTAACATTCTGACGTTTAACACCCGGGCCATCGTGCTCTATGTTGTCTGCCTGGCGGATCTGCCCTGGCTGTACTTCTTTTTTGAAGTATTCGTCATGACCGCTCTCTGCCAGTACATGCGGCGGAAGCATGAGAGGATTTGCAAACAGTTGTACGACATGGATGTATAGGAATAATTAAAGAAACAGATTGCAATGAGAAAGAAGATATACCTTTGGTTGGGATTCCTGCTCATCGTATGCACTGCCCATGCGCAGCATACGGTGGTGAGCGGCATCGTGACCGACTCGATTACGGGCGAAGGATTGCCATACGCCTCGCTGATACTGGAAGGAACAAACATAGGCGGTGCCACCGACGACGACGGGCATTTTTCGTTTTCCGTCCCGAATACGCCTGCCACCCTGCGGGTATTCTATCTGGGTTACGAGACACAGGGAATACACCTCTCCCCGAAAGGGAAACCCATCGACCTGAAGATCCCTCTCTCTCCGGATGGTATTGTGCTGGGCGAAATCACAGTGAAACCCAAACGGGAGAAGTACCGGAAAAAGGAAAATCCCGCGGTAGATTTTGTGCGCCATGTCATCGACTCACGAAAGAGCAATTCCCCCCGGAATCATGATTACTTCAGCTACGATCAATATGAGAAGATATTCTTTGCCAAAAACGACTACACACCCAAACCTACCAAAGAAGGAAAGACAAGCAAGTTCGATTTCCTGACCGAGTATGTCGATACACTGGAGAGCGGCATCACCATTCTCCCTGTATCGGAGAAGGAGAAAGTGCAGACAGTCTATTACCGCAAGTCGTCGAAATCGGAAAAGCAGGTCGTGAAGGGTTACAAGTCTACCGGCATTGACGAGATATTCTCCAGCGACGGTGTACGGCAGTTCCTGGAAGAAGTATTCCGCGAGGTGGACATCTTCCAGAACGACATTCCTCTGTTCCTGCAACGCTTCGTCAGCCCTCTTTCCGCCATCGGGCCGAACTACTACAAATACTATCTGATGGATACGCTCCTGGAGAACGGCACTCCATGCGTGGATTTGGGTTTCGTACCCTTCAACTCGGAGACGTTCGGTTTCACCGGGCATCTTTATGTTACGCTCGACTCTACCTATTTCGTGCAGAAAGCAGTGCTTAACGTACCTAAAGACATTAATCTGAACTTTGTCTCCCGGCTGACCATTGAGCAAGAGTTCGAGCGTACGGCAGACAGCACCCGCATCACAACGAAAGACGACATCAGCGTCAACTTCAAGCTGACCGAGCGCACCCGAGGCATGTATGCCCGGCGGCTGAATATCTACACCAACCACTCCTTTGAAGAACCGGATACCGAACAGATGCACATCTTCAGAGAAAGTGCCCCTGTCATCACTATGCAAGGCTCGCACCGGCAGACAGATGATTTCTGGGAATTACACCGTCCGCAGGAAGCCATACCCCGCAACCCAAATTCAACGGAGAAACTGATGGCAAGACTGAATGCTGTACCGGCCTACCGAATTACGATGAAGGTACTTACCACCATTGTGTCGGGCTATATTCCAACCAACAAGGAGCCGGAAAAGAGCAAGTTTGAGTTCGGCCCCATCAACTCAACCGTCAATAATGATATTCTCGAAGGAACGCGCTTCCGTATAGGTGGAACCACGAC
Organism: Parabacteroides sp.; assembly: GCA_021204335.1. Taxonomy (GTDB): domain Bacteria; phylum Bacteroidota; class Bacteroidia; order Bacteroidales; family Tannerellaceae; genus Parabacteroides. The sequence continues at coordinate 12,500 of JAJPZM010000349.1, forward strand.
TACCGCATTCAGCAAACACCTGTTTATGGACGGCTACATGGCATACGGTCTAAAAGATGAGAAACTGAAGTACGACGGTCTGGTGGAATACTCCTTCAACGACCGCAAGGAGTTCCGGAAAGAATATCCCGTCCACTCGCTCCGGCTGGAATACATGTACGACGTTAACAAATTGGGACAAGACTATATGTACACCAGCAAAGATAACATGATGTTGTTGATACGCCGCATGAGAGACCCTTATGTCACCTACTTGCGCAATGCCGAACTGGCTTATACGCGTGAGCTTTATAACGGTATATCCTACAATGCCATAGTCCGCAACTGGCGCGAGTATTCCACTCCCTATGCTGCTTTCGACCGCCTCGGACAGGATCACATGCTCACTCCGGTCGGCCATTACGACATGACGGCATTGGAACTGCGCTTCCGCTATGGTAAGAACGAGAAATTCTACCAGACGCGCAATCTTCGTATCCCTATCACTTTCGATGCTTTGATTGTAAATGCCAGCCATGTGATGGCACGTAAAGGGTTTCTCGGTTCTGACTACGACTATCAGCGTACGGATATCGGATTTCGCAAACGTTTCTGGTTTTCCGCTTTCGGTTATATAGATATCATCACCAAGGCGGGCAAAGTATGGACCAAAGTGCCTTATCCGTTGCTGATACTACCCAATGCAAACCTCACATATACCATCCAGCCGGAAACGTACACGAATATGAACGCACTGGAGTTCATCAACGATGAATATGTATCGTGGGATGTTACCTATTATATGAATGGAAACCTGCTGAACCGCCTGCCTCTGATCAAACGGCTGAAATGGCGGGAAGTATTCGGTTTCCGCGGTTTATGGGGAAACCTAACGGACAAAAATAATCCGGCGATGGGAGGTGAGGGGCTCTATGCCTTTCCAAAGACGACCTACAAGATGAGTGACACTCCTTATATGGAAGCAAGCGTAGGAATCGAAAACATATTTAAGTTCCTACGTATAGATTATGTATGGCGCCTGAACTACCTCGATCATCCGGATATACAGAAAAGTGGGGTACGTATGACGATGGCTTTGTCATTCTAAATGAAATAACACATAAAAGGCACGAATTCGCAAGTTAAATAAAAACTATGCAAGTTCGTGCCTTTAAAATTAAACAGGGAAATCTATCTCAAATTCAACACACTTCTTTCATCACCAATTGCTGATGCAGCCGGAGTAGCTTTCCGCGTACAATAATCGAACTCGGCTGATTTATCACCACTGAACGACTTCCACTTCAATTTCAGCTTAACCGTTTTTCCTTCGGTATCAGGCAGGCTGTCCAGTTTGAATGCAACCAATCCATCACCTCTGCCACCATGAACGTCGCCAAATGCATTATGGCGGAATTCCACTTCATAAGGATTTGCAGGATCCTGGCTTACCAGCAAGTTTACAAAATGAGCTTTACTACGATCACCCCATAAAGTACGGAAACGGAGGGTCAGATATCCATCTTCGGCAATTGTCACCCAGTCATTTACTATTTCTACCGGATCAGTTCCATATATGGAATCATTTTCCAGTCCCAGATCAGGTGCTATCGATTTTGTCAGGATACTGTCTATCCAGTTGATATGAACAGCTTTGCTGTATCCTTCACTGGGTTTATCCACTTCCTTGAAATTCACAAGTGCTCTCACTTCTTTATTTCCATAGGGAGAAGAAGTAATGTTTGTAGGCAACAATGTAGTTTTGTCATCCAGTTGCAAGAAAAACGAATTTTCGCTTACCGGCTTCACTGTTACAAGTGCATTGGGATACACCATACTTCAGTCTGTGTCGTCATCATCCAAACAAGATTGAAAGGTTAAAGAAGTAAATAAAACTCCCACGCCCATTAAAAATAATCTCAACGTCTTCATAGCTTTAATATCACTTAAATTATTAATTGTTTCACATGAGAAAAGATGGCTGAAATGCCCAAAATGCTGCAATAGAGGTTTATAAAATATATT
>JAJPZM010000033.1 GCA_021204335.1 Parabacteroides sp.
AGTTTTCGAAAACCGACCATAGTAATATGGCACGGCGTCGGCTACTTAGCCTACAATACAACATAAAAGACTTGGACGGTGATGTCTATGACGGGGGAAAAGTCCAGGTCAGAATGTTTCTGGATTTTGATACTAACATTGAAGCTATTGCCCCATTGGAACATACAGAGCAACGTCAGGATAAAGATGGTAACAAGTATAACGAAATATATGGTTACGAATATTATCCCGGAGGCATTATGTTTACCGTCAAATTCGGAGACTTTATTACCGAATAACGTCCGCCGACGCAATACTTCCAGGTTGTTTTAAACTATTAAAAAGTACGCATATATCAGATATTTAATGTACTTTTGCCCAAAATAAGACTATTAAAATAATGGGATTGCAAAAGCATAGCAAGGTACTGAATGAGACAGTAGAGAAGCTTTCGGACGAGAGCTCGTACAAACAACTGTTTCATACTTACCGCGACGAAGAAGCATTACCTTCGGGAGAAGTACTGAAGGACATCATCGACCTGTGCCGCGCGATCCTGTTTCCGGGCTACTACGGGAATGCGCGGATCAGCAAACAGACGATCCGCTTCCATACCGGAGTAAACGTGGAAACCCTGTATACCCTGCTTTGCAGGCAAATCTATGCCGGGCTTTGCCTGGCCGATACCAGTTGCACGTCTTGCCCGGAAGAGAAAATACAAGCCCATGCCGAAGAACTGACCGAAGCATTTATCGCAACCCTGCCGGAAATGCGAAGCCTGCTCGCCACCGATGCCGAAGCCGCCTACAACGGCGATCCGGCGGCACAGAACATCAACGAGGTGATCTTCTGCTACCCGGGCTTCCGCGCCATCTGCAACTACCGTATCGCGCACCAGCTCTACATGCTGAACGTCCCTTTCATCCCCCGTATGATTACCGAAATGGCTCACAGCGAGACCGGTATCGACATTCATCCGGGCGCTGAGATCGGGCACTATTTCTCGATCGACCATGGGACAGGAACCGTGATCGGCGAAACCAGCGTCATCGGGAACCGCGTACGTATCTTCCAGGGCGTCAGCCTTGCCGGAGAGAAGCTGCCGCCCGACGAAAACGGCAATGCCATCCGCGGCGTAGCCCGCCACCCGATCCTCGAGGACGATGTAACCGTCTACTCCAACGCCACGCTGCTTGGGGAAATAAGGGTCGGCCGGGGAGCTACCATCTGCGGCAACGTATGGATCACCGAAGACATACCTGCCGGCAGTATGATAACGCAAAATAAAGTAACTAAATAATATCTTTTCTTACAACACGCACAAATGAGTAACGAGACATTTGAAATGGTGGCCAAAACCCTTTACGGGTTAGAAGAAATACTGGCCGGTGAGTTATTAGCTATAGGCGCCAACGACATCGAGATTGGCCGCCGGATGGTATCCTTTACAGGAGATAAGGAAGTGCTCTACAGGGTTAACTTCTGTTGCCGCACCGCCCTGCGCATCCTGAAACCGATCTACCACTTTAAAGCGAAAGATACCGATACGGTTTACAAGGAAGTTAAGAAAGTAGTATGGGAAAACTACATGTCGCTGGATAAGACCTTCGCGATCGACTCCGTGATCTATTCCGAAGATTTCAACCACTCCAAGTTCGTTGCCTACCGCACGAAGGATGCCATTGTGGACTACTTCATGGAGAAGCACAACAAACGTCCTTCCGTACGCGTCAACAACCCGGACTTATATATCAACATCCATATCTCACACAACGACTGTACGCTGTCGATCGACAGTTCGGGCGAGAGCCTGCACAAACGCGGCTACCGCGTGGAGCAGACGGAAGCCCCGCTCAACGAAGTGCTTGCCGCCGGCATGATCCTGAAGACCGGCTGGAAAGGCGATTCTAACTTCGTCGACCCGATGTGCGGCTCGGGAACGCTGCTGATCGAAGCGGCGATGATCGCCCTTAACATTGCCCCAGGCATCCACCGCAAAGAGTTCGCTTTCGAGAAATGGCTCGACTTCGACCAGGAACTGTTCGACCGCATCTATAACGACGAGAGCAAGGAACGCGAGTTCACCTTCAAATGCTACGGTTCGGATATCAACCCAACCGCGATCGAGATCGCTCAGAAGAATATCCGCAGTGCCGGGCTAGTGAAGTACATCAACCTGAAAGTGATGCCTTTCCAGCAATATGCCGAAGCCCCTCAACCGGGTATCATGGTAACCAACCCGCCCTACGGCGAACGTATCTCCAGCCGCGACCTGCTGGGACTCTATAATATGATCGGCGAACGCATCAAGCATGTGTTTACCGGTTATAGAGTATGGATACTCAGTTATAAGGACGAATGTTTCGACAAGATCGGCCTGCACCCGAGCGAAAAGATGAAGATGATCAACGGCTCGCTCGACTGCGAATACCGCTGCTACGACATTTTTGAAGGAAAGAACAAAGACTATAAGAAAGCATTGAACGAACAAGGCGGCGAAGACGCACCTGCTGCTCCACGCCTGAAAACCGAATTCCCGAAGAAGGAATACGGAAGTCATGGCGACAACCGTCCTTCGGCCCGCCCCAACTTCAAATCCGACCGCCTCGACCGTCCCGAACGCCGCTTTGCCGCCGCTCACAGCGAGGATGAAGACGAACGCGCTTCGACAGCTCCCGGCAAACGCTTCTTCGGCGAAGAACGCAAAGACGGACGCCCTTCCCGCAAGGAATTCGGTGGTGAACGCCCCGTTCGCCCGATCCTGCACAAAGCCGGCGAGAAACGCCCGGTCAAAATGCGATACAGGGATGACGATGATAACTCATCGAAGAACCGGAAGAGCTTCGGCGACAGGAAACGTTCGGAAGGCCGTCCGTTTAAGAAACCATTTAAAAGAGGGAGCGATGAGTTCGAAGATTAAAATATGGCTGCTCCTCAGCCTGTTTATTCTATCTACATCCGTTACACTAATGGCGCAAGACAGACAGCTAACTTTAGAAGAACTGATCCCGGGAGGGAGATTGTACAGCCGTTTCATCCCCCAAAACCTGCCCCAATTACAATGGGCGGACGACATGTATGTATATGTAGAGAAATACTATATCAGAGGAACCAAAGCCGGTCAACCGACAAAATTGCTGGCCGACCGCGACATACTGAACAATGCATTGACGACAATCGGACTCGACTCGTTGGGAAGCATGCCCGCCATCTCGGTGCCTTACAAGGACAAGCCGGTCATCTCATTCACCAACAACGATCACCGTATTCATTACGACCTGCTGGCGCGGGAAGTAGTAGCCGATTACCAACTCGACAGGAAAGGCGCCAATTATGAGTTTTGTCCCGCCAACGGCCTTATCGCTTATACGGCAGGCAATAATATACAATTGATCGATCACCCGGCGCATAAGCTCCGCGCAAAGATTGTTACACGTGAAACAGAGAAGAATGTCGTGTGCGGACAAGCGGTGCACCAGCGTGAATTCGGAATACGTAAAGGCCTTTTCTGGTCGCCGAAAGGCACGTCGCTGGCATTCTACCGGATGGACGAAAGCATGGTGACCGATTACCCGATCGTCAACATCGACGCCCGTTACGCACAGGTAGAACCGATCAAGTACCCGATGGCAGGCATGAGAAGCCACGTAGTAACTATCGGCGTCTACAACTGCACGACGGAGGAGACTGTCTGGCTGCAAACCGAGTCGCCGAAGAACCGCTATTTCACCAACATAGCCTGGAACCCGGACGAGAAAAGCATCTACGTTGCCGAACTCAACCGCGAACAGGACGAGATGAACCTAGTGCGCTACTCCGCCCTCACCGGCGAGAAGGAAGCCGTTCTCTTTACCGAAAAGAACGAACGCTACGTGGAGCCGCAACACCCCGTACTCTTTCTCCCGGGTGACCCGGACAAATTCATCTGGCAGAGCCAGCGCGACGGCTACAACCACCTCTATCTCTACGATACAGGCGGCAAACTGCTCAGGCAACTGACCGCAGGCGAATGGGTCGTGATGGATGTAGTCGGCTTCGACCCCAAAGGCGAAAGCATCTTCTTTACTTCTACCCAGCCTCATCCGCAAAGTTCGGCCAGCCAGGGATCGCCCCTCTGCATCAGCGGATGGCGTCTGAATTTAAAGAAAGCCGACACTCCCCGGTTGCTTACCTGGGGTACCGGCGTGGAGGGCGTACATAACATCGCTGTCAGTCCCGACGGGAAATATGTGGTCGACAACTATTCATCTCCGCTGATCCCCCGGAATGTCGATATTCTACATGCCGACAACGGCAAGGTATATCAAACCCTGTTGAAATCCAGAGACCCGTTCAAGAAGTACGACATGCCGGAGATAGAAGTAGGCACCATCAAGGCAGCCGACGGCGTCACCGACCTGTACTACCGCCTCACCAAGCCCGTCGGGATGGAAGAAGGCAAGAAATATCCCGCTATCATCTATGTATATGGCGGCCCGCACGCCCAGATGGTCACCGGCAACTGGCTGAACGGCGCCCGCGGATGGGACCTCTATATGGCACTGCGCGGTTACGCGATCCTGACAGTCGACAGCCGGGGTTCCGCCAACCGGGGCTTCGCCTTTGAAAGTGTCATCCACTGTAACCTGGGCGTCAACGAAATGGCAGACCAGATGAAAGGCGTCGACCTGCTCCGTTCGCTGCCGTATATCGATACCGACCGCATCGGCGTACATGGCTGGAGCTACGGCGGCTTCATGACAACGAACCTGATGCTGACCCACCCCGACGTGTTCAAGGTGGGCGTGGCAGGGGGCCCCGTAATCGACTGGAGCAACTACGAGGTCATGTATGGCGAACGTTATATGGACCGTCCGCAGGAGAATCCCGAAGGCTACGAGAACGCCAACCTCAAGCTGAAAGCCGGCAATCTGAAAGGCCATCTGCTGCTGATCCATGGCGACATGGACCCGGTAGTCGTCTGGCAACACAGCCTCGGTTTCCTCAAAGCCTGCATAAAGGCGGATACCTACCCCGACTACTTCGTCTATCCCGGCCACCAGCACAACGTGACGGGCCGCGATCGACCGCATCTTCACGAGAAGATCACGCGGTACTTCGACGACTATTTAATGAACAAACGATAAATAAAAGAACAACGATATGAACATTCTGTTATTAGGCTCAGGCGGCCGCGAACACGCAATAGCCTGGAAGATCGCCCAAAGTCCGAAGGTGGACAAGTTATTCATCGCCCCGGGTAACGCCGGTACGGCACAGGTGGGAACGAATGTATGCCTCAAGGCTGACGATTTCCCCGCCATCAAGGACTTTGTCCTGGCAAACAACGTTAACATGGTGGTTGTCGGCCCCGAAGATCCCCTGGTAAAAGGCGTCTACGACTTCTTCAAGAACGACACCGCGCTGGCAGGTATCCCTGTGATCGGCCCGTCGAAAGCCGGTGCGCAGCTCGAAGGCAGCAAAGACTTTGCCAAAGCCTTCATGATGCGCCACAACATCCCGACAGCCCGCTATAAGAGCATCACCACCGAAAACCTGCAGGAAGGATATGCTTTCCTCGAATCGCTGTCGGCCCCCTACGTGCTGAAAGCCGACGGACTGGCTGCCGGCAAAGGCGTGCTCATCCTCGAAACGCTGGAAGAAGCCAAGAAGGAACTGGGCGAGATGCTCGGCGGCATGTTCGGCGACGCCAGCAAGACGGTCGTTATCGAAGAATTCCTGACCGGCATCGAATGCTCCGTGTTCGTCATGACCGACGGCACGAACTACAAAGTGCTCCCCGTAGCCAAAGACTATAAACGCATCGGCGAAGGCAATACCGGCCTCAACACCGGCGGCATGGGCGCCGTTTCCCCTGTTCCTTTCGCCAACGAAGCCTACATGGAAAAGGTAGAAACACAGATCATCCGCCCCACCATCGAAGGACTGAAAGCCGAAGGCATCGACTACAAAGGCTTCATCTTCCTCGGCCTCATCAACGAGAATGATCCGAAGGTGATCGAATACAACTGCCGCATGGGCGACCCGGAAACCGAAGTCGTGATGCTCCGCATCCAGAGCGACCTGGTAGACCTGCTCGAAGGCGTAGCCGAAGGCAACCTCGACAAGCGCACCCTAACGATCGACCCGCGTGCCGCCGTCACCGTCATGCTCGTCAGCGGCGGTTATCCCGAAGCCTACGAAAAGGGCAAGACGATCTATGGGCTGGACAGCGTCGGCTCCGACAATATCCTTTTCCACGCCGGCACAATGGGCGCCAGTGGCCAGATCGTGACCAACGGAGGCCGCGTCATCGCCGTCAGCTCCTACGGAACGACCAAGGAGGAAGCGCTCGCCAAATCATTCGCCGGCGCCAAAAAGATCATGTTCGACAAGAAGTATTTCCGCAGCGACATCGGGTTTGATTTGTAATGAACAATACCTACCATTACACCCGCAGATACAATCTATCCGGCACAACGACCTTTGTCGTTGTGCTGCTGGGATGTATTGTGTGCTGGGTAGCAAGCTATCTCCAATCGGTTGGTTATCCTGTTTATGGTGAGGTTGCCGCACCGCCGCTCTGGAACGCCATCTGCCGGGCACTTCCCGGCAAGGCTTTCACCTATCTGATCGGCATGCTGCTGATGTTCGGCGGCGCTTTCCTGCTCCACCGCGCCAACTACATTCTCGTTCTGATACGCGAGAAAACGCTGCTGCCTTTCCTTTTCTTCGTGCTGTTCATCAGTACCAATCCCGACTTCCTGCCTTTGAAGTTCACCATGCTGGGCGTCTTCTGCCTCGTGCTGGCCATCTACCAGCTATTCACCTCCTACCACAACCCGGAGGCGACCGGCAAGACCTACAACGCCGCCCTGCTGATCGGCATCGGAAGCCTTCTGTGGATACATATACTCTGGTTTATCCCCCTGTTCTGGATCGGGATGTATAATTTTAGGTCGCTTAGTCTGCGCACTTTCCTGGCTTCGTTGCTGGGAGTTAGCACCGTCTACTGGTTTCTCCTCGCCTGGTGCATCTGGTTTCGCGACTTCACCCCTTTTACCATTCCCTTTGCTGCGCTTTTCAAAACGAACTTCCTTTTCTTTACCGAGATAAGCATTGCCGAATGGATAGGGCTCGGCGGGGTCATCCTATTGACCGCTGTCTCTACCGTCAATATCGTTACCCACGAGTACGAGGACGTGTTGCGCACACGCCAGTTCCTCTACTTCCTGATTACTATGACGGTCTGGGCCTTCGCCCTCTACCTGCTCTATGCGCAGGCGTCTGAGGAATTCATGGAAACAGCCTGCATACCGATGTCGATACTGATCGCCCACTTCTTCACCGTCGTGCGCAACAAGATCGCCTTCTGGACATTTTACGCGACTATCGCGCTCTATATCGCACTCTTATTCTTACGTATATGGAATTTCTTATAGAATATGGCTATATCGGGGTATTTATCGCCTCTTTCCTGGTAGCCACCATCCTGCCGTTCAGCAGCGAGGTGGTGCTGACGGGTGTTTTGCTTGCCGGCTCCTCCTACTGGCCCTGCATGGTAGCCGCCACCCTGGGCAACTTCCTGGGCGGCATGAGCTGTTACTGGCTCGGCATGCTGGGCAAGGTGGAATGGATCGAGAAATACCTCAAGCTCGACGCCGCCAAACTGCAAAAGGTGCAGAACTGGATTGCCGGGAAAGGCTCGTGGATGGGCTTCTTCGTCTTCCTGCCCGGCATCGGCGACTTCATCGCAGTAGCGCTGGGCTTCCTGCGTGCCAACATCTGGATCGTTGCCATCTCCATGTTCCTGGGCAAGGCCATCCGCTACTGGGTGTGGATGGAGTTTGTCTATAAGGTGCAAGGCTTCTTTTAAGGCTTCTCTCCCTTATCCACGATTACGCGCTCCTCGTCGGGCGCATAGATGCGGTAGCACACACGCGAATCGCCCGCCAGCGGCTTTTTCAACGGCACCGAATTGGTGGTGCACTGGCTTACCACACGAAAACGGTAGAGCCCCGGCGGCAACTCGCCCCTGAGCCTGACCATCAGCTGCCCGCGCGAATTCAGTAATATTTCTTCCCGGGGAAAGAAACGCTTCACCTCTTCCGTCTCGGCATCCAGGATATAGAAGCCGCATGCCGGATCATCGCCATTCATCAGCAGCCGGCTGCCTTCGAGCAGGATAAGATCGTCCGGCTCCATCGCATACTCCCATTTGTTGTTGCGCGGGAAGCGGCGCACCGGTTCGAGGCTGGGCCCCTGACGCCGGCGGTCGGTTTCATGAAACAGCGAGTTCTTCAGTTGTTCTTTCAGTCGGTTGCCCTGCACGAAGCGCACTTCCGCCTTGTTCTTGGCTCGTGCCGTAGGCTGGATGCGATCGAAATCCCACAGCCCGGTGACGGTAGGCACCAGTGCCCCCAACTCGCCAGTGACGGAGTATCCATCCAGCAAATATTCTTCCACCAGATCGGTCATTAAGCTGATAATGGCCCTTGTCGAGTCGGCACGATAGATCCCCGTACGTTCCTCAAGCCGTTGTGCCAGATAGCCCAGCGAAACATTTCCCCGTAATGCGATCCGGGCATAAGTACCTTTTGCCTCTTTATAGTTGGAGGTGTATAAGCGCACCTGCCACTCTGCTCTTTTCTTATCCATAGGTTGCTATAGTTTATAATACGGGCGAGTGAGACTGTCTCACCTTCCCATATCAAAGTTAATATCTTTCCAATCATAATTGAATATGTTTAGAAAGATATTTCTATATGTTTATAAGCATATCTAAATATGTTTCTAAAGATATTGTAATATGCTTATAAGCATATCGCCTATTGACAGGGAAGGCTAGACAGTATATATAAGGATAGTGAGGATGTATATACAGAGGGAAGGGGAAGATAGGGAGAGGGTAATTATAGGAAGAAGTGAGTCATGTATAGAAAGAACTGAACCTAATAAACGCGAATATAATTATTGACGCGAATGACGCGGATTTCGCGGATAAGAAATATGTATCAATGTTTTAATCCGCGTTATTCGCGTTATTCGCGTCTATTAGTCTTACATCTGTCAAATACCGAACCTACTCCGCCAGCCATTGATTCAACTGTGTCAATATCTTTTCCTTGATATCTTCCGGCATATTGCCGATGCGTGAACGGTGGCTGCCGCGGGGTTGGAAGTAAACTTGTTCGTTCTTCTTTCCTTTGAAGACGGGGACGTGGGCGGCCGTCCAGGGGTCGATCTCACCGTAGATGAAGATCATCTTCGGGTCGTTGTCCTTTAGGAAGTTGTATATCTTATGGTAAAGGGCGGGGCGGAATTTAATCTTGTCGACCAGCTCTTTGGGGAGCATGATGCGGTTCAGATAGCCCTTGCTGCTGTCGATGGTCAGGTATTTCTTGAAGGGCTTCGTGTCGTAGCCGTAGTAACCCAGTTCGCGGGCAGCCTGCACAAAGAAAGAGATGTTGGGCTGATTCTCGGCAAAGTAATCGGGGCTGCTGATTTCCATCAGATGCTTGAACAAAGTCTCATTGTCGGCATGCAGGGAAGGGATCACAGACACAGGAGTGCCCCACTGCCAGAGGGCGAAGGGATATTCCAGGACGCAATAGTCGAGCACTTCGGCCATCGGGATACGGTATTCCAGCTTTTTGTCTTTGGAGAAAGCCTCTAACATAGGGAGCAGGTCGGCTTTACGTTTGAGGACTTCCAGTTGGAAATCTTTAATCTTCTTACGTTCCTGTTTCGTACCGACCTTGCGGAGGAAAGGTTCGTGGCGACCGTCTTCAACGCTTTTACAGAGCGGGCCGACGTAAGGAACGGAGATATCCACATCGTCGGGGAAGAAAGCGCGATAGAGCATGGTGGTCTGACCGCCTTTGCTGATACCGGTACTGATCCATTTGCCGGTGTAGAGCTGCTTGAAGGTTTGGTTGACGTTGTGCAGGTCGTAGGCGGAGTTCTCAGCAGTCAGGTAATCCCAGTTGCAGGGCTCGGGGGTCGATTTCAGGAAATAACGGTATTCAACGAAGACCAGGTTGGCGTCGAGCAGCTTGGTCAGTTCTTCCTGATATTTCGGATTCATTGCGTATGCACCGCCGTATCCTTCGGTGACGATAACGGTCGGGCGGTCGAAATCGACATGGCCTATCACAACGCGCTGGGTAAAGGTGCCGGCAGCAGGATTCTTGGGGTCTACCTGCTGAGTGATGCGTACCAGATACTTTTCGGGGTACACGTCCGATTCGAGTTGTTCGATGCCGCTGATTCCTTTCAGGGCGGCCAGCTTCTCTTTCAGTTCGCCCGGTGCGGCAAAAGCGCTCAGGGTACATAACAGGCAGAGGAGAAGCAGGTTGAATGTTCGTCTCATGGTTTAGTCTTTTATTGTTTATTATTTCAGATATCAGTTTTTCCTATATCAGTATCTATCCTTCATCTTACTCGAACACCTTGAACGTGTATCCTTCCTTTTGCAGCCATTCGATGGCGCGGGGCATGGATTCGCGCATGTTACGCTCGGCTTTCAAGGAGTCGTGGAAGACGATGACGGAACCGTTACGGGTATAGTTCTTCACCACATTGAAAACACCGTTGGGGGTCATGTGGGGACTGTAATCGCGGGTGACGACGTCCCACATGATGATCCTGTATTTACGGCGCAGGGCGACCACCTGCGGAAAGCGCATGTGACCGTGCGGCGGACGATAGAGATTGCTATCGATGTATTCGGATGCTTTCTCGATATTGGCCAGGTAATTCTTCGTCCAGTATTGGAGCCCCTGTATGTGGTTGAACGTGTGGTTGCCCACCCGATGCCCGCGGTCGAGCACCATCTGATAGGTCTCAGGGTGCTTGCGGACGTTATCTCCTACACAGAAGAAGGTAGCTTTCACGCCATATTTATCGAGTATATCCAATACCCAAGGGGTAACCTCGGGGATTAGGCCATCGTCGAAGGTGAGATATACACACTTCTCCTTAGCCGGTATCCGCCAGATTACCCCTGGGAACAGGACCCTGTAGAACCAGGGTGGTTGTTCTATAAACATAGGTTACTTTTCTCTACGAACCGATTCGTAAGCCATCCGGTAGTTGTCGAACTCCTCCTGATATTTCTTGGCGAATTCGGGGTTATAATGTTTGTTGACTGCCAACACTTGCTGCATAACAGCCAGGTTATCATACAAATCTCTTGATACAGAAGACAACTGGTTGGGTCGCAGACGGAAGAACCAGTCGATATTGCGCATGGCATTGTCTGCAATTCCGGTAAAGATATCTTCCGCTTTTTCCTCCTCGCCGAGCGCGTAATAGAGCTCGCCGGTAGAAAGGGCTGTGTAGTCCAACGGAACATTTTCAAGGGGCAGTACTTCCATACATTTGTCGAGCACGTTGAGCGCCTTGTCTTTCTTGCCCTCTTTCAGCAAGTCTTCCGCCAGCTTGTTGAACAAGGCCACACGGTAGTTTTTGCACATGCGCATCACGTTTTCATCCAAATAAACGCCCGGTTTGTCGACGCCACCCCATTTGAACTTGTTCATGACGTTGTCGTACATCTTTTCCGTATTGGTTCCTTTATTTGCCTGCTTCGGCACGATCTGGTAAGCCAGACCGGTTTGTTCGAAGTAACCGTCGAGGCCGACAAACTGGTCGGGGTTAACGGTGATGGCATAATAGATAGGACGTTCCCAGTCGTTTGTCTGCAACATATCGAGGATGATCAGTTCCTGTTTACCCAGGGCGTTCTTGCCTTTCAGGTTGATGGTCATCTCTTTCAACAGGTCGGTAGAGTCGGCCAGGCCTTTGGCAAGCGCTTTGGTGGAGTCTACGCGGTAGATGATTGTTTCTGAAGGGATATAATCGAGTTCCTGGCTGATGCCCGGTATCTTCTTGTATTTCGGGTCGTTGCTGCGGACGAAGCTCAAAGCGGTGTTCAGGTCGATCGGCTTGTCCGTCATCGGGAATACGTAGGCGGCATCGCGTGTGCCCTGCACGTAATCGGCACGATCCCAGGAGATAGGCAGCGGAGCCGATTCGTAGGCCTGCTTCTTCATCTGGTCGATATACCAGTCAGTCTGCAAATAGCTGGTGTTACATACGCGGACGTCGGTGCAGATGCCTTCCACTTCCTGGGCGTACCACAGAGGGAATGTATCGTTATCGCCATTCGTAAAGATCACCGCATTCGGTTCGCACGACTCGAGGTAGTTGGCACCGAAATCGCGGCAGACGTAACGTCCCGAGCGGTCGTGGTCGTCCCATGTCTGGCTTGCCATCTGGATAGGCACGAACAGGCACAGCACCGTAGCGATAGAGCCTGCCACTACCGGCGACAGTTTGCCATACTTCTGCATCAGCTTGGCCAATGCCGCGACACCGAACCCGATCCAGATACAGAAAGCGTAGAAGGAGCCGGCATACGCATAGTCTCGTTCACGCGGCTGATAGGGCGTCTGGTTCAGATAAAGCACGATGGCGATACCCGTCATGAAGAACAGGAAGAATGTGATCCAGAAACTCTGGATACCCCGCTGTCCGGAATAGGCCTGATACAACAGGCCGAGGATACCGAGCAGGAGCGGCAGCATATAATACACATTGTGTCCTTTATTATTGGCAATATCCGAAGGCATATCATCCTGCGGGCCGACAAGCACCTCGTCGATGGCTTTGATGCCGGTAATCCAGTTTCCTTTATTTACCTCGCCATAACCTTGCAGGTCGTTCTGCCGTCCGGAGAAGTTCCACATGAAATAACGCCAGTACATGAAGTTGAGCTGGTAAGAGAACAAATAACACAGGTTCTCGGCAAAGGTCGGTTTCATCACCGTAACGGTTTCGCCGCAACGGTTAAACTTCACCGGCTCGCCTTTAAACTGCGACCATTCCTTGTAGGCTCCCACATGCGAATCGACATTGCTGAACATACGCGGGAAGAGCATATTCAGCTCGTCCACATACTCATATTCGATATCGTGGCGGGAAACATAATATTTATCTTTTTCGCTCGGGTCTTTCTTGATCACGCGGCTCCATACGGCTTCACCTTCCTTGGTGACAGGCGAGCAGGCGCCGCCATTGTTTTCGCGCTTTACCTCAGAGGCAAACGTTTGTCCGTATATCAACGGAGTCTTGCCGTACTGTTCGCGGGCCAGATAGGAACGCAACGTGAAGATATCGCTCGGCGCATTTTGGTTCATCGGTGTATCGGCAGTGGCACGTATCATAGTCAGTGCGTAAGAGGAATAACCGACCACGATTACCATCAGGCAAACCAGGATAGTATTCAACAGCTTAATATTCACATTCTTGCTCATAAACAGATAAGCAGCCAGCGCAGCCGTCAGAATCACAGCCAACAGGTAACCGCTTCCGATGAACGGGACACCTATCAGTACGACTGCCACAATAAAAGCAATCTTCATACGCGTCGGATTGACCTCATCGCGCATCGTTTCCCAGATGGCCCAAACCAATACGCCGGCAAGAATAATCACGTAAGCAAACACACCCGAGTTATAAGGCATACCCAGCACATTGACGAACAGCAGTTCGAAATAACCGCACACTTCGACCAGTCCCTGAACGACACCATACATCATCAGAGCAACGATAGCGAACGATACCAGCAGAGCAACGATCGTCCCCTTCATCGTCGGGTTCGGGAATTTCTTATAGTAATAAACCAGCACGATCGCCGGGATACAAAGCAGGTTCAACAGGTGGACACCGATACTCAAGCCCATCAGATAGGCGATCAGTACGATCCAGCGGTCGGCATGCGGACGGTCGGCAGCCTCTTCCCATTTTAGGATCAGCCAGAATACCAATGCGGTAAACAGGGAAGAATAAGCATACACTTCGCCTTCTACGGCACTGAACCAGAACGTATCGCTAAAGGTGTATGCCAAAGCTCCTACTAGGCCGCTACCCATGATTGTGATCATGGCGCCCAGCGAGATCTCGTTGTCATCGTTCACCATGATCTTACGGGCCAGGTGGGTAATGCTCCAGAACAGGAACAGGATGGTCAGCCCGCTGAACAGGGCAGACATGGAATTCACCATTTTAGCTACTGTGGAAGCATCGGAAGCAAGCTGCGTGAACAGGTTTGCCGTCAACATAAAGAACGGTGCTCCGGGCGGGTGCCCTACTTCCAGTTTAAAAGCTGAAGAAATGAACTCACCGCAATCCCAGAAGCTGGCAGTGGGTTCGATAGTCATCAAATAAACGGTTGAGGCAATCAGAAATACGACCCACCCCAACACGTTGTTGATTAGTTTATACTTTCTCATGTTTGTATAAAAGTGTGATAATTAATTGTCAAATTACGCTATCCTTACGCGGACAGTCGGCCGCAAAGGTAAGCATTTACGTTTAATACCAACGCCTTAATACCCCATAAATTGTATTGAAGAGATTAGAAATATATTAAAAAGTATCTGATATTTAGCTGAATGAAGATGACAATCGGATGACAGGAATTTCAGATGGAAACAGGCCCCCTGGAAAAGGAATTTGTCGGTAAAGTTATCTTTAT
>JAJPZM010000180.1 GCA_021204335.1 Parabacteroides sp.
AGATTCAGGAACTGACCGACAAAATCTACAAAGAAGGAGTAGAGAAGGGGAATGAAGAAGCCGGACGGATCATTGCCGGTGCAAACGCTCAGAAACAAGCTATTGTAAGTGAAGCGGAAGCAGAAGCGAAACGTATTGTTGCCGCAGCGCAGAAACAGGCTGCCGAACTGAAAAAGAATACGGAAGCCGAACTGAAACTGTTTGCTACCCAGGCTGTAGAAGCGCTGAAGAGCGAAGTTGTGAACCTTATAACCGGAAAGATTACTTCCTCGAATGTAAAAGCGATCGTTTCCGACGCCGCTTTCATGCAGAAGGTGATTCTGGAAATGGCCAAAGAATGGGCGAAGAAAGAAGCGATTACTATCCAGACTGCCGATGCCGACGCATTGACTAAATATTTTGTGGCAAATGCCAAATCGTTGCTCGATGGTGGCGTAAAGATCGAGAAAGTAAGCGGCAAGGATGCCGGCTTTACGATTATTCCGGCCGACGGATCTTACAAAGTTAGCTTCGGCGAAGACGAGTTTGTTGCATTTTTCAAAGAATTCCTGCGTCCCGGGCTGGTAGAAATGCTGTTCTGATATGAGTAAATACTACTGTCTGATAGCCGGACTCCCTAATATATCATTGGATGATAGTAAGCTGACCTATTCCGTTACTGACTTCAGAAAGGAATTGGACGGCATTCTTACGCCCCATGATAAGAAGCTGGTAGACTTGTTTTTCCTTAAATTCGATAATAAGAACCTGCTGGCTTTTTCACAGCGTCCGGACAGTGACCCGGATGAAAAGGGAAGTATTACATATGACGAGTATAAAAGTCTGTTTGATGCTTTGAAAGACGGTGAAAAGCCGCCGAAGAACAAACAGATACCGCCTTATTTCATTGAGTTCTTCCAGCTTTACCTGGATAGCCAGCAGAAAGAGGAAAAGCAAACGATCTCCTGGGAAGACTGTTTGGCTGCTCTTTATTACGACTATGCCTTGAAAAGCAGTAACGGTTTTATCCGCAACTGGTTTGAACTGAACTTGAACATCAATAACATGCTGACTGCCATAACCTGCCGTAAGTATGGACTTGATAAATCTGAGTATATAGTAGGACACAATGAGGTGGCTGAAGCTATCCGTACTTCCAATGCCCGCGATTTCGGATTGGGTGATACGGTAGACTATCTGCCCGACCTGCAACGCATTGCTGAAGAGCCTGATCTGATGGCACGCGAAAAGAAAGTGGATTTGCTGAAATGGAAATGGCTGGACGATAATACGTTCTTCAAGACTTTCGACATTGAAAGTGTGTTTGCCTACCTGCTGAAACTGGAAATGATCGAACGCTGGGTGACTCTGGATAAGGTGACCGGCGAAAAGACCTTCCGCGAAATTGTAGGGGCGATGAAGAAGGGAAGTGATAATGCGTTGGAAGAATTTAAAAGAAACAATAATAAATAATTATGGCTACGAAAGGAATTGTAAGAGGAATCGTATCCAATCTGGTAACCGTAGAGGTGGACGGGCCGGTTTCTCAAAGTGAAATCTGTTACATTTCCGTAGGAGGCGTGAAGCTGATGGCGGAAGTTATTAAAGTAATAGGGAAGGATGCCTTTGTACAGGTATTTGAAAGTACGCGCGGAATGCGTGTAGGTGACGAAGCCGAGTTTGAAGGGCGCATGCTGGAAGTAACATTGGGGCCGGGTATGCTGTCGCGCAACTACGACGGTTTGCAGAATGACCTGGATAAAATGGACGGCGTGTTCCTGAGACGTGGTGAATATACATTTGCACTCGATAACGATAAACTGTGGGACTACAAACCGCTGGCGAAAGTAGGCGACAAGGTAGCCGCAGGCGACTGGCTGGGTGAAGTGGATGAAAACTTCCAGCCGCACAAGATCATGGTACCTTTCACGTTTAAAGGAACTTATACGGTGAAGAGCCTGGCAGATGTCGGACAATACACGATCAACCAGACAATCGCTGTCTTGACGGATGAAGCCGGCAAAGATATCGATATTAATATGATACAGCGCTGGCCTGTAAAAAGAGCTATCACTTGTTATAAAGAGAAACCGCGTCCATACAAACTGCTGGAAACAGGCGTTCGTACAATCGATACGGTAAACCCTATCGTTGAAGGTGGTACAGGATTTATCCCCGGCCCGTTCGGTACAGGTAAAACCGTACTTCAGCACGCAATCTCCAAACAGGCGGAAGCCGATATCGTTATTATCGCTGCCTGCGGTGAACGTGCGAACGAGGTAGTGGAAATCTTTACCGAGTTCCCCGAACTGATCGACCCGCATACCGGACGTAAGTTGATGGAACGTACGATCATTATCGCCAACACTTCAAACATGCCTGTAGCAGCTCGTGAAGCATCCGTATATACGGCAATGACGCTGGCTGAATACTATCGCAGCATGGGATTGAAAGTGTTGTTGATGGCCGACTCTACTTCCCGTTGGGCACAGGCACTTCGTGAAATGTCAAACCGTCTGGAAGAACTTCCCGGACCGGATGCATTCCCGATGGACTTGTCCGCTATCGTGGCTAACTTCTATGCCCGCGCAGGTTTCGTTGAATTGAACAATGGAAAGACCGGTTCGGTAACCTTTATCGGTACGGTATCACCCGCCGGTGGTAACCTGAAAGAACCGGTAACAGAGAATACGAAGAAGGTAGCCCGCTGTTTCTACGCGTTGGAGCAGGAGCGTGCCGACCGCAAACGTTATCCGGCCGTGAACCCGATCGACAGTTACTCGAAATATCTGGAATATCCCGAATTCCAGGAATATATCGCCAAACATATCTCTCCGGAATGGATTGATAAGGTAAACGAGATCAAGACCCGTATGTTGCGTGGTAAGGAAATTGCCGAACAGATCAACATCCTGGGTGACGACGGTGTACCGGTGGAATATCATATTACTTTCTGGAAATCGGAATTGATCGACTTCGTGATCCTGCAACAGGATGCGTTCGATGCGATCGATTCGGTAACACCGCTTGCCCGCCAGGAATTTATGCTGGATAAGGTGGTGAAGATCTGTCATGCGGAATTCCGTTTTGATACCTTCCTCGAAGTAATGGAATACTTCAAACAGATGATTAACGTCTTCAAGCAGATGAACTATTCCGAATACGAAAGCGAACAGTTTAAGAAGTTCAACGATCAACTCGACGCCCTGCTGGCAGAGCGCATGGAAAAATAATAAAACGTATGGCAACAAAAGCATTTCAAAAGATATATACGAAAATTACCCAGATCACGAAAGCTACCTGTTCGCTGAAGGCAACGGGAGTTGGGTATGACGAGCTGGCTTCCGTAGACGGCAAGCTGGCACAGGTGGTAAAGATCATCGGCGACGAGGTTACGTTGCAGGTGTTCTCCGGTACGGAAGGCATTCGCATGAATGCCGAAGTGGTATTCATGGGCAAGGCGCCTACGCTGAAAGTGGGCGACCAGTTGGCCGGCCGTTTCTTCAATGCATACGGCGACCCGATCGATGGCGGTCCTGTTCCCGAAGGTACGGAAGTCGAAATCGGTGGTCCCTCTGTAAACCCGGTTCGTCGTAAACAGCCGTCTGAACTGATTGCTACCGGTATTGCCGGTATCGACCTGAACAATACGCTGGTAACCGGCCAGAAGATCCCGTTCTTCGCCGACCCTGACCAGCCGTTCAACCAGGTTATGGCGATGGTAGCCCTGCGTGCCCAATCGGATAAGATTATCCTGGGTGGTATGGGTATGACCAACGACGACTACCTGTTCTTTAAAAATACGTTTAGCAACGCCGGAGCACTCGACCGTATCGTGAACTTTATCAATACAACCGAAGACCCGTCGGTAGAACGTATCCTTATCCCGGATATGGCGCTTTGTGCGGCTGAATACTTCGCTGTTCAGAAGAACGAAAAGGTATTGGTGCTACTGACCGACATGACCAACTACGCGGATGCTTTGGCAATCGTATCGAACCGTATGGATCAGATTCCTTCCAAGGACTCTATGCCGGGTTCGTTGTATTCCGATTTGGCAAAGATCTACGAAAAGGCGGTGCAGTTCCCTGCCGGTGGTTCTATCACGATTATTGCGGTAACGACCCTGTCGGGCGGCGATATTACGCATGCCGTACCTGATAACACCGGTTACATCACCGAAGGCCAGTTATATCTGCGCCGCGACAGTGATGTCGGTAAGGTTATCGTCGACCCGTTCCGAAGCTTGTCCCGTTTGAAACAGCTGGTAACCGGAAAGAAGACGCGCGAAGATCATCCGCAGGTGATGAATGCTGCCGTTCGTCTGTATGCCGATGCTGCCAATGCAAAGACCAAGATGGAAAACGGTTTCGACCTGACGGACTACGACAACCGTACGCTTGCCTTCGCAAAAGATTATTCGGAAAAGCTGCTGGCTATCGACGTAAACCTCGACACGACCGAAATGCTCGACGTGGCATGGGGCTTGTTCGGCGAATACTTCAAGCCGGCCGAAGTGAATATCAAACAGAACTTGGTAGACAAATATTGGAAGAAATAAAGTATGGCAATAAAGTTTCAATATAATAAAACCTCTCTTCAGCAATTGGAAAAGCAGCTGAAGATGCGCGAGCGTTCCCTGCCTACGATTAAGAGCAAGGAAAGCGCATTGCGTATCGAAGTGAAGCGCACCAAGGATGAAGTGACGAAATTGGAACTTCAGCTGGAACAGGAGATACAGAGCTACGAGAATATGGTAGCCTTGTGGAACGAGTTCTCTCCCGAACTGATCGCAGTGAAGGGCGTGACACTCTCCACGAAGAAGATTGCCGGTGTAATCGTTCCCGTACTCGATGATATCGTGTTCGATATCGGGCATTACAGTCTCTTTAATTCCCCCGCCTGGTTTACCGATGGTGTCGAACTGCTGAAACAGTTGGCGCGTACCGGGATAGAAGCCGAGTTTTCGGGAATGAAGCTGGAGTTGTTGGAGCATGCCAGGAAGAAAACCACTCAGAAGGTGAACCTTTTTGAGAAGGTACAGATCCCCGGCTATAAAGATGCGATCCGTAAAGTGAAACGATTCATGGAAGACGAAGAAAGTCTCTCCAAGTCGTCACAAAAGATCATGCGGGCTAACCAGGAAAAGCGTAAAGCAAAAGAACAAAAAGAGGAGGCTGGCGTATGATAGTAAAGATGAGCAAATATGCCTTTATGGTATATCATAAGGAGTATGATGCGTTTCTGGCACAATTGCGTGACTTAGGCGTGGTTCATGTGAAGGAAAAGAATTCGATTCTGGATAATGAACAATTGCAGGATATCCTGGCTACACGCAAACGTATCAACCAGTTAATGCGTTTCTTCAAAACGCTGCATGCACAGGATCTTCCGCTTTCTCCGGCACGAGAGCTGGATAAGAAGGAGGGTCTGAAACTCTTGCAGAAGATCGAAGACTTGCAGGGTAAGAAAGTGCAGTTGCTGGCTGTCAAGGCTTCTATGGAGAAGGATATTGCCTATATGGAAATATGGGGCGATTTTAGCTGGGCTAACTTCAACCGTTTGAAGAAGGCAGGCTACGACATCACGTTCTGGACTTGTCCGACTGCGAAATATGAACCGAAGTGGGGGGATGAGTATAATGCCGTACTGATTAATAACTTCCAGTCAGTTACCTATTTCGTAACGATAACCAAGGAAGGAACTGTTATTGACATCGATGCCGAACGTCCGAAGATGCCCGACCGCGGTCTACAGAAACTGAATGCCCGTTACAACATGCTTCTCGACGAGATCAAGGCATTGGACAATCAGATGAAGAAGCTGGCGGCAGAGGATTATAACACGCTCGACCTTTTCGATAAGAATCTGCAGAACGAGTTTAACTTGTCGAACACCTTGGTTCAAACGGATCGTGAGGCAGGCGATAAACTGATGCTCCTCGAAGGTTTTGTCCCGACCGAAGATGCTCCCGCTATGGAAGCTGCTCTCGAAAAGGACGGTTACTATTTCCAGCCGATGGAGATCGAAGAAGACGATAAGGTGCCTATCAAACTAAAGAATAACAAATTCAGTAAGTTATACGAACCGATTACGAAGATGTTCTCGCTTCCCAACTATACGGAGTTTGACCCGACACCGTTTTTTGCACCGTTTTTCATGCTCTTTTTCGGGCTTTGTTTCGGGGATGGCGGCTACGGTTTGTTGGTGATGGTGGTTTGTACGATCCTTAAACGGAAGGTAAATCCGGAGTTCAAGCCTTATCTGACCCTGTTCCAGTATCTGGGATTGGCGGCGTTGATCGTGGGAACTTGTACAGGTTCGTTCTTCGGTATCTCGCTGGTGGATGTTCCGGCATTCTCGAAGGTGAAAGACTATTTCGTAAGCAGTGACAACCTGATGACGTTCTCTATCGTGATCGGTCTGGTTCAGATCATCTTCGGTAAGACGGTGGCTGCTTTCAAGACGAAAGCACAGAAAGGTTTCAAATACAGTATTGCGCCTTTTGCCTGGGTGTTTGTCATTACCGCACTGGCGTTGGTATTCGGTTTGCCTATGCTGAACCTGCAATTGCCGGAAATCGTGAAGACGGTCTTTCTGGGTATAGCGATTGTCGGTTTGCTGGTTGCTTATCTCTATAATTCGCCGGGCAAGAATATCTTCCTGAACTTCGGTACAGGGCTTTGGAATACTTATAATATGGCTTCGGGGCTACTGGGTGATACATTGTCGTATATCCGTCTGTTTGCAATCGGTCTGACAGGTGCTATCCTGGGTGGTGTATTCAACTCGCTGGCGGTCGATATGACGGAAGGAATGAATATCGTAGCGCGTGCTATCTGCATGCTACTTATCCTGCTGATCGGTCATTCGATCAATATCGGACTTTGTACGATCAGTTCGCTGGTTCACCCGTTGCGTCTTATTTTCGTGGAGTATTATAAGAATGCCGAGTTTGAAGGTGGTGGAAAAGAATATAAACCCTTTAAGAAGGCATAAATGAAACAATAGGGGAGTTACCCCGCAAAACAAAGTAAATCAAATAATAACAAAAAAAATAAATTAAAACAATTACATTATGGAACCAATTTTATTAGCTTATCTGGGAATTGCATTGATGACTGGTCTGACTTTCATCGGTAGTAGTTATGGTGTGACGATTGCAGGTAGTGCAGTTGTCGGAGCAATGAAGAAGAACCCGGATGCACTGGGTACTTACATCGCGTTAAGTGCGTTGCCTTCTTCACAGGGTTTGTATGGATTCGTGGGATATTTTATGATGCAGAAATACTTGGTTGAAGGTATTACAATGCTGAATGCAGCAGCCATCTTCGGTGCCGGTCTGATTCTGGGATTTGCCGGTCTGTTCTCTGCTATCCGTCAGGCTCAGGTTTGTGCGAACGGTATTGCCGGTGTAGGTGCAGGTCATAACGTATTCGGTGCCACTATGGTAATGGCCGTATTCCCCGAGTTGTATGCTATCCTCGGTTTGCTGGTTGTTATCCTGATTGACGGAACACTGCCGGCATAATCAGCAAGTAGTTAACAATATGATAATCCCCTGCTTTATTTCGGTAGAGCAGGGGATTTATTTTGCTTGTAAGTTGCAAATCAAATGAAATATTTACATACTTTTGCAGGGAAGCGAACAATTTAACTCAATTATATCATAATGAAAAAACATCTACTCTTATTAGCGTCAGGGCTTCTTCTGTCCTTTGGCGCAGGTGCACAAACGGTTTCGGCGGCAGATCCGCTGCCGGGCTATACGCAGGCTCAACGTTTTGCCGGGGATAAATTGCCGACAATGCTGTTTTCTACTTCGGTAGACCCGCACTGGTTTAAGGCGGGAAACTGTTTCTGGTATGAATACAAGACAGGAAACGGCAATGTCTGGTATGTAGTCGATCCTACGGCAAAGACAAAGCGTCCTTTATTCGATCAGGATAAACTGGCAGCCGAGCTGACGGAGATCGTTAAAGATCCCTATACCGCCCAACAACTACCCATCCAAAAACTGGAAGCAGGAGAGGACGGACGTACTTTTACTTTCCAGATAACCTCTTCGCTGGATGCAAAGAAAGACACGACGGATAAGGATGACAAAACAAAGAAGGAAGTCTTTTACTTCTCCTACGATTATCCGACACGTAAACTGACTCATCTGGCGGATAAAAAGAAAGATACCGAATATCCCGACTGGGCTTCTATCTCCCCGGATGGTAAAACCGTTGTCTATGCCAAAGACCTGAACCTCTTCCGTATGTCCCGCGAAGATTACGAGAAGTTGAAAAAAGACGAT
Source organism: Parabacteroides sp. (assembly GCA_021204335.1). Lineage (GTDB taxonomy): Bacteria > Bacteroidota > Bacteroidia > Bacteroidales > Tannerellaceae > Parabacteroides. The sequence continues at coordinate 8,282 of JAJPZM010000180.1, forward strand.
AAAGACAGTACCGTTACCGAAGTGCAGTTGACTATGACCGGCGTTAAAGACTTTGGTTTCGGACAGCCATACAGCATACTGAATACGGATACTTTATGCAACGGAAAGAGGAAGAACCCCGGCTATCTGTTATGGTCGCCCGATTCTCGTCATTTTACTGTCGCCATTTCCGACGACCGCGAAGTGAAAGACCTGTGGGTAATCAATGCCATGGCAACCCCGCGTCCAACGTTGGAAACTTATAAGTATCAGATGCCGGGCGAGAAAGAAGCACCGATCGAACATCTGTATCTGTTTGACATGAGCAATGACTCATACAAAGAGATCGATACCTGGGCCTTCAAAGACCAGACGCTTCGTATAGCTTACCAGCCACGCTTACAGAAACAGCGCGATATAAAGGAACTGCCGAATGTTTGGTTGGGCGATAATAATCGTTTCTTCGTCACCCGTTCCAGCCGCGACCTTCACCGGATCGACATCTGTACTTATACTGTCGGTGAGGACTCGATCCGTCCGATTATCGAAGAACGTATGAACACTTATATCGAAACCCGTCCGCTGGCAGCCGTCAACAAAGGCAAAGAGCTGGTTCATTGGAGCGAACGCGACGGTTGGGCGCATCTCTATCTATATGACGATAAAGGCAATCTGAAGAACCGCATCACCTCAGGTCCTTGGCATGTAGACCAGATCGTGAAGGTGGACGAAGCCAAACGCGTTGTCTATTTTGTTGCCAACGGACGCGAAAAGGACGAGAACCCTTATTACGAACATCTCTACCGGGTAAACCTGGATGGGAGCAACCTGCAAATGGTTTCTGCCGGTAATTATTTCCACGATGTCCGCATTGACGATAATGCGCAGTTCATCGTTCATAACTACTCCCGTATCAACACCGTTCCGAAGACGGATCTGCTGGATAATACCGGCCGGAAAGTGATGGAGCTGGAAGAAAGTGATTTCTCGCAACTATTTGCTGCCGGCTATCAGTTCCCGGAACCGTTTAAGGTGAAAGCGCAGGACGGGGTGACCGATCTGTATGGTGTTATGTATAAGCCGTTCAATTTCGATTCAACTAAAGTATATCCTATTATTGATTATGTTTATCCCGGTCCGCAGGTGGAGGCTACACGTTATCCGTTTACCCGTATGAGTGTCCGCACCGACCGGTTGGCGCAGGCTGGTTTCATTGTCGTATCAGTAGGTAACCGTGGCGGTCATCCGAGCCGTTCGAAATGGTATCACAACTTCGGTTATGGCAATCTACGTGATTACGGGTTGGCAGACCAGAAGGCTGCTATTATCCAGCTGGCTGATAAATATAAGTATATCGATATTCATCGTGTTGGTATTCATGGCCATTCGGGTGGTGGATTCATGTCGACGGCAGCTATCCTGCAATATCCTGATTTCTTCAAGGTGGCAGTATCTTGTGCCGGTAACCATGATAATAAGATCTATAATCGTTGGTGGAGCGAAACGCATCACGGCGTAAAAGAGGTGGTATCGGAAAAAGGTGATACGACCTTTACCTACAGCATCAAGAGCAATCCCGAGCTGGCTAAACAGTTGAAAGGCCATCTGCTGCTGGTTCATGGCGATATCGATAACAATGTTCATCCGGGCAACACTATCCGGGTGGTAGATGCTCTGATCCGTGCCAACAAACGTTTCGACATGTTACTCTTGCCACAGCAACGTCATGGCTTCGGCGATATGGACGAATACTTCTACTGGCGTATGGTCGATTACTTCTCAGAGCATCTGCTGGGGGCTTCGGATAAGCCGGTGGATATTCCGAAGCGGTAAAATGACCTAAGTCAACTCCGCCACCACCGCCCGCGTTTCCCGGATCAAGTCGGCAGGGGAGAGCAAGACCTGCAATCCCCGTTGTCCGGCGCTCACATAGATCTTGTCGAAGGTTTCGGCGGATTGGTGGATATAGGTGGGGAAATGTTTCTTCATTCCGATAGGCGAACAGCCGCCACGGATATAACCGGTCAAAGGCAACAGCTCTTTGACCGGTATCATTTCACACTTCTTGTTGCCGGATACTTTGGCGGCTTTTTTCAGATCTACTTCCTCTGCACCGGGAATGACGCAGACGAAATAACCGCTTTTATCTCCATGCAGGATCAGGGTCTTGAATACCTGTTCCACATTCTCGCCCAGCTGTTCGGCCACATGAGTGGCGCTCAGATCGTTTTCATCTACTTCGTAGGGTACGAGTTTGTAAGAAACTTTTGCTTTGTCCAGCAGCCTGGCTACATTCGTTTTATTTACTTTCATCTTATAATCCTTTCATCGATAACTGAACCCGTTTGCGGCTCAGGTCTACACTCAATACTTTTACCTTCACATGCTGATGGATCGATACGACCTGTGTCGGATCACTGACGAAGCGGTCGGCAAGCTCCGAGATATGCACCAGCCCGTTCTCTTTGATCCCCACATCGACAAAGCAGCCGAAGTTCGTGATATTGGTCACGATGCCCGGCAGAACCTGTCCTTCTTTCAAATCTTCAATCGTCTTTACTGTCGGGTCGAAAGAGAAGACCTGTATCGCCTGGCGCGGGTCGCGTCCCGGTTTATCCAATTCTTCTATGATATCCAGTAACGTTGGCATTCCCACTTTGTCGGTAATATATTTTGAGGTCGAGCTTCTTCTTTAATTCTTTATTTGTTATCAATTCTTCGACCGTACATTTCAGGGCTTTCGCCATTTGCTCTACGATCGGATAACTTTCGGGATGGACTGCCGAATTGTCCAGCGGCGTTTTACCGCCCTGTATGCGCAGGAAACCGGCACTTTGCTCGAACGCCTTTTCGCCCATGCGAGGCACTTTCATCAGTTCGCGGCGCGACTGGAAAGGGCCATGCTCTGCCCGGTAATCCACAATGTTTTGCGCCAGGGTAGGACCTAAACCGGAGATATAAGTAAGCAGATGCTTGCTTGCGGTATTTACATTGACTCCCACCATGTTTACGCAACTTTCCACTGTCTGGTCCAGGCTTTTCTTCAATGCAGTCTGGTCGACATCATGCTGGTACTGGCCTACACCGATACTTTTCGGGTCTATCTTCACCAACTCGGCCAACGGGTCCATCAACCGCCGTCCGATGCTTACGGCACCACGTACCGTTACATCATATTCCGGAAATTCTTCGCGGGCAGTCTTGGAAGCAGAATAGATAGAAGCTCCATTTTCGCTAACTACGAATACCTGCACCTTGCGGTCGTAACGGATATTGGTGATAAATTGCTCCGTCTCCCGGCTAGCCGCCCCGTTACCTATAGCGATGGCGTCGATGGCGTATGTAGCAACCAGTTGCGCTACTTTGGCGGCCGCCTTGCTTTTTTCGTTCTGGGGCGGATGGGGATAGATGGCCTCGTTATGAACCAGATTTCCCTGTGCATCGAGGCAGACCAGCTTACAACCTGTACGATATCCGGGATCGACACCCAGCACCCGCTTTTGTCCCAATGGGGGAGCCAGCAACAGTTGGCGCAGATTCTCCGCAAAGACGCGGATTGCTTCTTCGTCGGCTTTCTCTTTGCTCAGGTTGGCATATTCCGTTTCGATGGACGGTTTCAGCAAACGTTTGAAAGAATCGTCGACAGCATCGGCTACGTGGTCGGAGACTTCGTTACGGCCTTTTACGAACTGCCGTTTCAGGCGGTCGAGTGTCGCATCGGTATCGGGCGAGATGCTTACCCGCAGGATTCCTTCGGCTTCTCCGCGGCGCAATGCCAGCAGGCGATGCGAACTGCAACGGTTCAGGGGTTCGCTGAAATCGAAGTAGTCGCGATACTTGGCGCCTTCTTCTTCTTTTCCTTTAATGACTTTGGAGGTAATCACTCCGGTTCGGGCAAAAGAGTTACGTACGGCGTTGCGGGCGCTTTCGTTTTCGTTGACCCATTCGGCAATGATATCGCGTGCGCCTTGCAGGGCTTCGGCTGCGTTTTTCACTTCCCCTTTGATAAAGTTCTTTACCCGCTCTACCAGGTTACGTTCGTTTTGTAACATGATCAGTTGGGCGAGGGGCTCCAGGCCTTTCTTGCGTGCTATTTCCGCTTTTGTCACCCGCTTGGGTTTGTAAGGAAGATAGATATCTTCTATTTCTGTACTATCCCATGAGTCCTCGATACGTTTCTTTAATTCGGGAGTGAGTTTTCCCTGTTCTTCGATAGAAGATAAAATACTTTCTTTTCTCTTTTTCAGCTCGGTCAGCTTATCCAGCAAGTCTTTGATATTGCCGATCTGAACTTCGCCCAGTCCGCCGGTCACTTCTTTTCGGTACCGGCTGATAAAAGGGATGGTTGCACCTTCTCCCAATAATCCGACAGTCCGTTCCACTTGTCCAGCCGGAATGTTTAAAGTCTTGGAGATGAGTGAATGAAATGATATTGTCATGTTTGTTTATTTTATGAATGGTATAGTTCCATCATGATTTCATCAACGATGTAAGCGTCACTAAAAATATAAAGTTCGGTTTCGGGATCATGCAGTCGGTCGCAAACCTTTGATGTATAGAATACATCCAGAGCACGTAATGGCGAAACTTCCAATTTTTCAGAAAGCCGCATGACAATTCTCCCGATCTTGTTCCACATTAATAAGTCGCTAAGCATATTTTGTTATAGATTAATTTGTTCTACAGAAATAAAATGTAAACATTGGTCAATCAATTGTTGGTTTAGTAAGCAGAATTGATTGTTCGGTTGATGTTGCAATAATTGCCCCAATGCCATTTCAACGGTCATCATGCCATTCATGTAGGCTTCTACCGTATCAATGACACGATCGTTTGCTACACCACCTTCCACAATGTCGTAATCAGCCCATGGTTTTTTGTCCCTTACGGCTTTTTACTATAAAGTCTAGCCATTCCTGGTCATAGTCAGAGAATTTCAGATAGGAAAAACTTGTTATTGCCTGTTCTAAATCAAACTGATAAATATTCAAAAGAGGAATTTCCTGTTGTTGTCTGCCTATACGAAAAGCCCACATTTCTGCTTGTTCTTTAATGCCTGTCACATAAAAACCTTGTCCGAAATCCAGGTTTTCACGTCCGGCTTTAGCGATAGGTAGCTTTACGGGGATGACGGATCCATGATAAACGGTTATCATAGTTTTCCTCCTTCCTGTTCTTTTAGTTGTTGCTTCTTTTCCCAAATATCCAATGTCTTTAATACGTCTTCGGTGACATATTCCCGACTTTGAGTGTGCAGAACGTCATAAAATTCCCAAATGTAATTCTCTATCAGCCCGATACGTTTCATTCTCCGATACATCTCAGAAGCCGGGCATTCTCTTGCCCGTGCCGCCGATTCGATACATGATGATACGAATATCGTTCGTAATTCTTCTTCTGTTTGCACTATGATCATATTAAAATACCTGTTTATGCAAAAATAGGTATTAAATTTAAATGGTTACTCTCATTTAAGATGTTTTTGTGAATAAGAGCCGAGGCCTAGTGCTCGACAAGGGTAAAACCTGCTTAGTAAGTAAGGCGAAGTCTACTCGATAAGTAGGCAAGCGTTTACTTACTAAGTAACCTGAACCTTACTTATTAAGTAGATGTGAGGCTACTTAGTAAGTAGGTTCGTTTGATGATTTTACCCGACTTTTGTCTGTTTTTTTTATGCCATTAATATGTTAATTATGAATTTTTACGTATGTTTGCAGTAATTCTTAGTAGAAGCCGAGCGAGGCTTTGAACAGAAGGACATACTAGAAAGCGAAAAGCGTTTACGATATTATTCCTAATCTAAAGAATCGCCAATTTTTTATCATGCAGGAATAATAGACAACGAATGCTTGCGCTCTGCTGTATAATCTTTTGTTATAATAAACAAGGACTGAACAGTATAGAGCGCGGGCTGTTGTTTTATTATTTGCATGATGGGTGTTTGGCGATACCTTTAGATTGGATAGTGAGACGACAGTTCCCGCGCTTTTTCATTTTGTATAATATTAGAAATATTGCCAAACGGTGGGGACAGGGAGACTGAATATTGTAGTATTAAATATAATGATTATCCGCATGATGTCCGTTGATTTATTGAACATCATATGAATGTTT
>JAJPZM010000127.1:0-4334 GCA_021204335.1 Parabacteroides sp.
CTTCAAATCCAGAATTTATAATAGGACATTATGCGGATAATCATTTAAAATAATTGTTCGTGGTGCCGGTACATTCGGTGCAACGGAACCTCTGTATGTCATCGATGGCGCATTCTCCAATAATGGTTTGAATTCATTGAATCCGTCGGATATCGAATCCATGGAAATTTTGAAGGATGGTTCTGCGGCAGCTATTTATGGTTCGCGCGCAGCAAACGGAGTCGTTCTGATTACAACCAAACATGGCCAGAAAGGCAAGGCAAAAGTAGAGATTTCGGCAAATTACTCTTTGCAAACTCCTTCTAAGTATCTTGATTTTCTGGATGCAAACGAGCATCGTGAATATACCAAACAACTGGTAGCCAATTCCAGTAATCAGACTCAGGCGCCGGAAAATGTCAATCCGACAAATCCTGGAATCAATACGGATTGGCAGGATGCTTATTTAAGGAATGCTCCTATGTATAACTTGAATGCAGCTATTTCCGGTGGAGGCGAATATTCGACATTTAATACCAGCATCGGCTATTTCGACCAGCAGGGTATTATGAAATTCTCCGGTTTCAAGAAGTATAATGCGCGTGTAAACGGAACGTTCAAGAAAGGCCGCCTGACTGTCAGTGAAACTCTTTCTACCGCATTTACTAATAAAGAGCCGCAAGTGCGAATGGTTATGGGGATTCCGACCGTACCTATGACAGATGCGGAGGGCCGCTATGTATCTGCAGGCAGGGAGTTCTATGTGAACGAGAGTAAAGTGACTAATCCTTTTGCTTCCTATTCCAACACTGTCAGAAGAAATAAGACGGTCAATGTAACAGGTAGTTTGAATATCGGGCTGAACTTGTTTAAAGGGTTGGACTACAAGCTTGTGCTGGGTGGTGACTATATATCGACAAATAATTATTCCCGTTCCATTGCATTCGACTCCAATTGGGATGCAAACGGAGATCCTGATCCTAATTACAGCAGGACTATCAATTCTTTGTCGGAAAACCGGGGACAGCGGTTCAATTATACGATCGATAATATATTGACCTATAAGAATACATTTGCCGGACATACTTTCGATGCAATGGTAGGAACCAGCTGGATGCGGGAATATTACAGAACGATGGGGATCGGTTCCGGCTCTACAGACCTGGGCGGTCCCAGTATCACTATTTATAACGGAAAAGGAGATATAACAAGTGAAGAATATAATTCTGCTTTACTCTCTTTCTTCGCCCGGTTAAATTATGATTACAAAGATCGATATCTTGTTTCTGCAAGTATCCGCAGTGATAAATCATCAAAATTTGCCAAAGGAAACAGGGTCGGATATTTCCCGTCCGTATCTGTCGGCTGGAATATACATGAAGAAGAATTCTTTAACATTGACTGGATCAGCCGAATGAAGATAAGAGCCAGCTATGGAGAATTGGGAGCAAACTTTATCGATCCTTATTCATTCCTTTCTATTGCGTATGGTCCGATTCCTTCTGTCTTCGGTGAAAGTCAAACCGGGCAGGAAAGCGTGATAAATGGTTATGTAACTAAATTCGCTCAGGAAAATTTGACCAGGGAAAAGTCGATCTCTAAAAATGTCGCGTTGGAGATGGTATTTCTAAATAATAAAGTGTCGTTCACTGCCGAATACTTCTGGAAAGACAATAATGACCTGCTGGCTCCGCTGCTTCCGCTGGCATCGTCGGGACAGACTATCATGACAAATGGAGGCAACCTGCCTGTCTTCAACTCAGCTTCCATAGAAAATAAAGGTTTTGAATTTACTGTCGGTTATCGTAACGATTGGAAAGATTGGAGCCTGGGAGTAACAGCCAATACTTCTGCACTTAGAAACAATGTAAAGAGTCTGGGTGAAGGCGTGCAGCCTATCAAGGTGGAAGTAATGATGAGCGGTTCTTTCAATGACCGTCCTACGATTACAAAGCCCGGACTTCCTATCGGTACGTTCTGGGGTTATGTAATCGAAGGTTTTGATGACGACGGTAACTTTATTTACCAGGATAATAATGGCAGCGTGAATGGTGTGCTTACAGGAAAGCCGGACGGGAAGATCGATGAAAACGATAAAACGGCCATTGGTAATCCTCATCCCGATTTTACTTATGGGTTGAACATTAATGTGGGTTACAGGAATTGGGACCTGACCGCTTTCTTCCAGGGTACACAAGGCAATGATATCTTTGCTTTAATGAAATACGACTGGTATTTTGGAGGTGCCAACAGTGCTGTTTTGAAAGATGCCTTCTATAACTCATGGACTCCGCAGAATGTGAATGCGGAAGCTCCTAAGCTGAATAGTAAGAATGGTTCGGGTATCAATTCGTTGCCAAGTACTTTCTATGTGGAAGACGGCTCCTATTTCAGATGCAAGAATCTGCAGATCGGTTACTCCTTCGATAACAGATGGTTGCAGAAGTATAATATCGATGTGCTCCGGATTTATGCTGGTGTGCAAAATTTGTTCACGATCACCAAATATCCGTTGTATGATCCGGAAGTCAGTTCAAACGCACTGTTTGATAGAGGTGTGGACGGATTCTGGCAGGCACAGGAGAGTCCTCACGAAGCAACGATGAACTCCAGAGTATATAATATCGGTATCAATTTAACTTTCTAAAAATTGAACGAATATGAAATCTAATTTGCATAAAATATTAGTATTGGTCGCCGGTATCATATTTACCGGAATACTGGCCTCTTGCGAAGACACTTTTGACGAATTGTCCGTCAATCCGAACCAGTTGGATGTGAATTCTTTTTATACTACGCCTGAGAATTGTAATAAGGGAGTTCTGGGTATTTATGGCTATATCTCTACTCCCCGTAATTTGGGGGCTTGCGGCTTTGGTCTGATGTTGACCCGTAGTGACGAAGGCTGCTCGGTGGCAGACTATGGGGTGCCCGGCGCTTATAATGAAGAATTTACTCCTTCGTATTACTCGTTGGTGCAACCGTTCCAGTTGATGTACACGGCTGCATCACAGGCCAATCAAATGATTGAAAGTTTTACCGATCTTGATTTCAGCAATAAGGAACAGCATGATGCATATCTGGGCGAAGCTTATTTTCTTCGTGCTTTCACGCATTTTTTCTTATTCATTAATTATAGGAATATCCCGTTAATTAAAGAATTGCCTAAGGCTCCCAACGAATATAAGCCACAGGCAACTCCGGAAGAAGCCTGGGACTTTATCATAGGCGACCTGATTAAAGCGAAAGAGTTGCTTCCCGGTAAAGATTATTGGGATTCGAAAAATAAAGGACGTGTAACCCGGGCTTCTGCGTGTGCCCTTTTAGGTAAAGCGTATCTTTATCGTTCAGGTATTGAGCCTAAATACGGAACTTCTCAAACTACTTATTATGATGAAGCGGCTGCTGCATTTGCGGAAATCATCAATGGTAATTGCGGAAACTACAGATTGGTAGACGATTATTCATGGGACTTCGATGTCGCCCATGAAAATAATGATGAGTCTATTTTCGAAATACAGTTTGTCGGTGTCTTGAATACGGGATTCAATCCGGGGTTTGTAGATAGCGGTTTGTTCAATGATGTCCGTTGTAAAATGTGTATCATGAATAAAAACAGAAATTCGAATGGATCTGCACAGGTAATGCATAATTGGTTGTACGACAAATTTATCGCATCGAAAACAGTCGATGGGAAAACTGATCCACGTATGTTCGGATCATTCGTTTTCAATGATAATGCGCTGGAAATAATAAACCCGGACGGAATGAAAGTAACATTCCTGGAGAATAAAGATTGGGAAGCGGAAATGGGTTCTAAAGACGGTACGTTCGGTGAACAATATGAATTGGCTACCGGATATAAGATGTGTAGTCGGAAATGGTTGGATTGGACGCTTCCTCCGACAGATGATGCAGGTGCTTATTTCTTCAATGGCCGTGCGCAAGGCGTTAACTGGAGAATGATCCGTTACTCGGATGTATTGCTCATGTATGCCGAGGCTGTCGTTATGGGAGGTAAAGCTACGGCCAACATAACTCCGTTGGAAGCGATCAACCAGGTGCGGGATAGAGCTGGTGTTGCACATGTTGCCGAAGCAAACATGAATACAATCGAAAACGAACGTATCCTGGAACTTACTTATGAAGGTTCCCGTTTCTTTGATTTGCTCCGTTGGGGAAAAGTGGTAGAGCGTTTTCGTGAGTTGGAAGCCTCTGATCCTCTGTTTAAGAAGTTTAGCAGGGCTCAATACATGGGCTTTCAGGAAAATAAGAATGAATGGATTCCATTGCCGATCGATGAGGTAGAAGGTAATCCGTATATTATTAAAAACAATCCGGGTTGGTAATTATAA
>JAJPZM010000127.1:4344-14354 GCA_021204335.1 Parabacteroides sp.
ATTATGTGGCACTTACAGCTTTATTTGCCGGTTGTGCTTCTTCACAAAATAAAGAGATGGTAGAAGATAACGGTAAAACTCTGCATAACGGTATCGTCCTTCCGGAACATTGGCCGCCGGGTATGGCGAATGACGGCGTGCGTCGCGAAATGCCTTTGCCGTACATTGAAAATAAACCGGCAGTTATTCCTGTTAATCTGGGACGCCAGTTGTTTGTCGATGATTTTCTCATTGCGGAAACAGATATGCAGCGTGTCTCCCATAAAGCAACGTTCTACGAAGGGAATCCGGTGCTTGCTCCTGATAAGGAATGGGAATATACTTTTGAACGGGCTTCTTATGCGGCTCCTTTCAGTGATGGTATATGGTATGATGAAACGGACGGGGAATTTAAAATGTGGTATCTGGCAGGGGCAGGTTCCATGCACAAGCATCCCCAGAGCTTTTACACTTGTTATGCCGAATCGCAGGATGGCAAGCATTGGGAAAAGGTTCATAAGGATATAGTGCCGGGCACTAATATTGTCGATACCTGCGACCGGGATGCCGCTACCGTATGGTTGGATAAGACTTGTCCGGATGCCGGAAAACGTTTCAAGCTTTTTAATGTGGAGAAGCACACAGGGGAGGCTGGAAAGTCATTTTGAAATATTCGAAAGACGGCATTCATTGGTCGGAAGGAGTGGCACAATCCGGGCCGGTAGGAGATCGCACTACGGTATTTTATAATCCGTTTACTAAGAAATGGGCGATGAGTCTTCGCCAAGGTGCGAAAGCCGACGGGCGTTCGCGCGGTTATCTGGAGAATGAAGATCCGGAAATGGCTGTCAGCGTAGCCCATTCATTGACAAATAGCAGCAAGGATAAAAATATAGTCTTGTGGTTTACTCCGTCGAATAAAGAATTGGTGCATCCTGAGTTTCCCGATGTACGTCCTGCTATCTATAATTTTGATGCAATGCCTTATAAAAGCATCATGCTGGGATTTTATGCGATGTGGAAAGGACCGGAAAATGATGTTTGTGCCAAGTTGGGTATTCAGAAAAGGAATGAAATAGGAATGGGATACAGTCGCGACGGTTTCCATTTCTATCGCCCGACTTACGAACCGGTGATGGGAGTGAACGAGACGGAAGGCGCATGGAACTGGGGTAATATGCAGTCCATTATCGGAGTTCCCCTGATTGTTGGCGACTCATTGTATCTGTATTCCAGCGGCAGAATGAAAAATAATATCATGTGGGACGGATTTACTTCTACCGGTATGGCAACATTGCGGCGTGACGGATTTGTTTCTATGCAAACTTCGGGTCAGGGCTCCCTTACGACTGAAAAGATAAAGTTCGATAGCATTTATTTCTTTGTCAATGCGGAAGTGAAGGGATTGCAGGTTGAAATATTGGACGAGAATGGAAAAGTGATTCCCGGATTCTCGAAAAAAGAATGTAATGTGATGGAGAATTTGAATTCGACCTGTCAAATGGTGACGTGGGCATCCGGCAAAGAGTTGTCATCTCTTGCCGGTCGGATCGTCAAAATAAAGTTTTATGTAACTGATGGCGACCTGTATGCTTTCTGGATTTCACCCTGGAAAACAGGTGAGAACAGAGGATATACAGGAGGTGGAGGGCCCGGATTGAATCCGGCAGGAATCGATATGCCATTAAAGTAAGAAGGGCTTTTTATGTTCTGAAAACATATTATGCAGCATATATTTGTTAAACTTTATTAAATAAATGAGATTTACAAGCAAAATATTATGCTGCATAACATAAAAGCTCTATATTTGCACTGTGTTTTTCATGGTATTAGATTTAAGGTTAACAATGAAGATTGGCTGTCCGTGAGGATAGCCTTTTTGCGTTATAGACCCTGCCTCTTTTTGTATCCATGGAAAAAGGCTTATCTTTGTACTCCATAAATGTAAATGCTCCAAAATAAGATGAAAAGAATATTCTGCCCCACATGTGATAATCAGTTATCGTTCGATGAAACCAAGTATCCGGATGGACAAGTGCTGGCTTTTGTGTGTCCGCAGTGCGGTTCGCAGTTTAAGATAAAGCTGGGAAGAAAAACGGTGCGTACCGAATCCGGTCAGGAAAAGGAAGTAAAGGAACCTGATTTTTCCTGCGGTTATATCACTGTAATTGAAAATACATTTGGCTTCAAACAGGAACTGCCGCTCGTGATGGGCGACAATGTAATAGGCAGAAGGAATAAAGATACGGAAGGGGTGGATGTCCCTATCATCACCAGCGACCCTAGTGTGGGGCGCAAGCACTGTATTATTAATGTAAAGGAAGATAAGCAAGGCAAACTGGTTTATACCTTGCGCGACAACCAGAGTATGACCGGAACATTCCTTCGCAGTGTCATCCTGGGAAAAAGGGAGCAGGTGCGTATCGGCGAAGGTGCTATCGTTACCATGGAGGCTACTACTTTTATTCTGCATGTTCCCGGGGGAGAGGAGGAAGAAGACTTTTAATTAAACTTAGATACTGCTCCGGAGTGAATGATCTCTTACATCAGGGCGATAAGGGAGATAGGGGGAATTGGCGTAGGTTTCGGGAGAGATGGATACAAGATTTCCTTTCATCTCCGAAGCAGTTCTAAAGTTTAAATCTCATCTTTATTCATGTTTCTTGTTTAGCTGTTCAACGATAAAACAACTCTACGCCTGTTTGGCTCATGGCATTTCACGTAAAGAATTGAAAATAACTGAAATAAAAGTTTTGTTAAAACAGGGCTGTTCTTGAAATGAGGAACTGATAAATAGAGCGTAGGTGAAATCGGAAGAAACAAATGTAAATGTTAATTGATAGATTTTTGCAAACCCCAAATCGAATAATCGGACTACTATTGGCACACCTTTATTATTATATGTAATTTTGCAACTCAATAGGCAAAAAGGTTACAAATGGGACACAATAAGGTAGAGCCGGTAAGTGGGATTACCTTCCGGATTTTAGTCGCGTTGAGCATATCGCATTGCATCAACGATTCGTTACAATCTGTCATTACAGCAACTTATCCGTTATTTAAAGATGGTCTGGCACTTACTTTTGCCCAGATCGGGTTGATTACGTTGGTCTATCAATCGGCAGCATCCGTATTCCAGCCGCTTACAGGATTGTTTTTCGATAAGTATCCTTCGGCATGGTCGTTGCCGGTTGGCATGAGTTTTACGCTGGTCGGTTTGTTATCGCTGGCGTTTGCCAATTCGCTTCCGTTGGTTTTGTGTTCGGTCGCTTTGATCGGGGTAGGGTCGTCGGTGTTTCATCCTGAGGCTTCGCGGCTTACTTCGTTGGCTTCGGGAGGCAAGAGGGGGCTGGCGCAGTCGTTGTTTCAGGTAGGGGGTAATCTGGGCGGTTCGTTGGGGCCGTTGCTGGTAGCTATTCTGGTAGCGCCTTACGGACGGGATCATATTGCTTTGTTTGCTATCCTGGCATTTGTGGGCATACTGATCATGACTTATGTCGGACGGTGGTATAAAGGATTGCTTCTACGCTTCAAGCGCGAGAATATTGGTACGGCTAAAAAGCATGTAGAGATGCCCCTGTCGTTGGGAAAGACGGTTTTCTCTATTTCTATCCTGTTGATTCTTATTTTCTCCAAGTATATTTATATGGCGAGCCTGAATAGCTATTATACTTTTTATCTGATCGAGAAGTTCGATGTCAGTGTACAGTCTTCGCAATTGTTCCTGTTTGTCTTTCTGATCGCTACGGCTATCGGGACACTGATGGGCGGACCGATTGGCGACCGGGTAGGGCGCAAGTACGTTATCTGGGCGTCTATTCTTGGGGCTGCGCCTTTCTCCCTGATTATGCCGCATGTCGATCACCTGTATCTGACAGCTGTGCTGAGCTTCTGCGTCGGGCTGACTTTATCGTCGGCATTCCCGGCTATCCTGGTATATGCGCAGGAGTTGTTGCCTTATAAGCTAGGGCTGATTTCCGGCTTGTTCTTCGGTTTCGCTTTCGGCGTGGCGGGGATCGCATCGGCGGTATTGGGGAATCTTGCCGACCAGTATGGCATCGAGGCTGTATATAATGTATGTGGCTATATGCCGCTTATCGGATTAGTCACCTGGTTCCTGCCGGATCTGAAGAAAGCAACCGGGCAGGGAAGTTAATTCCTATTGAACAATCCCGGAGAGGGGCTTGTTATTAGTCATAAAATTTCGCTTAAACTAAACTTAAACGCATTTATGACTAGTAACTTAACGCATTTCAGTATTGGATTGCTATTCCTTTTCCCTGCCATTCTTCCGGCCCAGACCGGGAGGGTCGACCTGAGCCTGGAGTAGTCGATGGAGCTGCTCCGCAAAGAGAACCGGAGCATCCGTATAGCAGGAAAGGAAGTGGAACTGGCGAAGAATGAGCATCAGAAACTGAATTCCTTCTGGTACCCTACGGTCGGTGCCACCGGTGCCTTCGTCCACATGTCGAACCCGGTCGAAGTGAAGCAACCGCTTGACCAGTTTACCGATCCGGCAAAGGAATTCGTCCATTCTATCATCCCTGACGATCAGTTTATATCTTCTATCCTCGACAAGATCGGACAAAACACGCTGACACTTCCGCTGATCTCTCAAAATATAACGTCTGTTGATGCCAATATCACCTGGCCTCTCTTTACCGGAGGGAAACGTATATTTGCCAATAAGATAGGGAAGACAATGGTCGATATTGCCGAGGTAAACCGCGAGCAGGTCAGTGCCAACCAGCAGGCTTTATTGATAGAAAGTTATTTCGGTTTGCGTCTCGGGCAGCGCGTCGTTGCAGTGAGGGAGGAGACTTATAATTCGCTGAAAACACATTACGATCAGGCTATTAAACTGGAACAGAACGGGATGATCAACCGTGCCGAACGCCTTTTCTCGCAGGTCAGCATGGATGAAGCCAAACGCGAACTGGAATCCGCCCGCAAAGACCTCGAAGTGGCGCAGCAAGCCTTGAAAAGCCTGATCAATATAGATGCTGACAAAGATATAGCCACCACCACCGCCTTGTTCATTAATGAGAATATCCCTTCCGCCGATTACTTTAAAGAACTTGTCCCTGTCAACAACTACCTCGTCAACCAGTTGAAGCTGCAGGAGAATATTGCGGGCAACAAAATGAAGATCGGGCGTGCCGGCTATTTCCCTACGATCGCTTTACTCGGCAAACAAACGCTTTATTCGAATGGGGTCGACAAGTACCTGATGCCCCGCACCATGATCGGGATCGGTTTTACCTGGAACCTGTTCGACGGGCTTAACCGCGAAAAGAAGATCCGCCAGGCACGCCTTACCGGGCAAACGCTGGCTATCGGAAAAGACAAGGCGATCACCGACCTGAAAGTGGGCATCGACAAATATTATACGCAACTGCAGAATGCCCTCGATAATGTAAAAGCCTTGAATACCACCTTGGATATGAGCAATGAACTGGTTCGCATCCGCCGGAAATCCTTCCAGGAAGGAATGGCGACCTCTACCGAAGTAGTCGATGCCGAGGTGATGCTTTCGAAAGTAAAAACAGCTTTCCTGCTGGCCTATTACCAGTATGATGTGGCTTTAATCAACCTGTTATCCCTTTGCGGCATGCCGGAAGCCTTCGATCAATACCGGATGGAGGGGACGACAGAGATTATATAATCAAACTAAACACAAATAATTATGGACAATACAAAGAAATATCTCACGATCTCCTTTATCGTGGTACTGGTTGCCGTTATAATCATTTCAGCGGTCGGTATATTATTGTTGAAGAAGAAACCTGTTATCCTTCAGGGGCAGATAGAAGCTACCGAGATACGTATCTCCGGAAAGCTGCCCGGACGTATCGATACTTTCCTCGTAAAGGAAGGACAGAATGTCAGAGCCGGCGATACGCTGGTCGTCATCAACAGCCCGGAGGCACAAGCCAAATACCAACAGGTGAATGCATTGGAGAATATAGCCAAGTTCCAGCACCAGAAGATCGACGAGGGAACCCGCAAGCAAATCATCGCTTCCGTGGAACAACTCTGGAATAAATCCAAATCGGACTTGCAACTGGTCAAGACAACCTACGACCGCATTCTCGCCCTTTACAAAGACAGCGTCGTCACCTCGCAGCGCAAAGATGAGGTCGAAGCACTCTACAATGCCGCTGTTGCCAACGAACGTGCCTGCTACAACCAATACCAGATGGCCGTCGACGGTGCGCAGATACAGGACAAAGAGAGCGCCCGATCCCTGGTGAACGCCGCCCAAGGCACTGTCAACGAAGTGGAGGCCCTCTTGCAGGATGCCCGCCTCGTCGCTCCCGAATCCGGCCAGATATCTACCATTTTCCCCAAACGCGGTGAACTGGTCGGTGCCGGCATGCCTATTATGAACCTGGTCGTGCTGGACGACGTGCATGTCGTGCTGAATGTCCGCGAAGACCGTCTCCCGCTCTTTAAGATGGGCGGCACTTTCCTTGCGGATGTTCCGGCAATCGCGGCAAAGGATATCGAGTTTCAAATAAATTACATCAGCCCCCTCGGCAGCTTCGCCACCTGGAAATCGACCAAGCAGACAGGCAGTTACGATTTGAGAACCTTCGAGATACATGCGCTTCCAACGAAACCCGTCGACGGTCTGCGTCCTGGCATGTCGGTCCTCGTTAATATAGGCGTAGAATAATTGCATCGGCTATGAGCAATAATAAACAACATAGTCCTTTTCAGCGGGTGCTCCGGAGGGAGTTGCAGCGCATGGTTTCGCGCCGGCTTTACTTCGGTGTCTGTATCGTGTTGTCCCTGTTCTGCATCTTCTTTATGTCGACTATCTTCGGTAACGGGCAGATGGAGAATATCCCGGTAGGCATTGTCGACAAGGATCAAACGGCTTTGTCGCGCGAACTGATAAGGCAGGTCGAGGCCGTCCCCACTTTCCGCGTCACCCGGCATTACGTGGATGAGGAAAAAGCACGTCAGGCAACGCAGGCAAAGGAAATCTACGGCTACCTGGTCATCCCGAACCAATTCGAGCAGGATGTGACGGGCGGAACTTCGACCACCCTTTCCTATTATTACCACTACGCCCTTCTGAGCGTAGGCGGAGAGGTGAGGGGCGCTTTCGAAAACCTGCTGCGCACCTTTTCGACGACTCCCATTGT
Organism: Parabacteroides sp.; assembly: GCA_021204335.1. Lineage (GTDB taxonomy): Bacteria > Bacteroidota > Bacteroidia > Bacteroidales > Tannerellaceae > Parabacteroides. Next base: position 11,478 of record JAJPZM010000127.1, read on the forward strand.
CGTGCAGGCTGTCGCACAGGGAATCAGCCAAAAGGAAATCTCTACTTTCCTCGTCCCCATTAAGGCACAGAATCATCCGCTTTTCAATCCCGACCTCGATTATTCCGTTTACCTGAGTAATCCTTTCTTTTTTATCTTCTTCCAGGTAATCATCCTGCTGACAACCGTCTACGCCGTTGGGAGCGAACTGAAATTCCATACTTCCGATGATTGGCTCGCCACTGCCGGCATGAACATGGTGACCGCCCTATTCGGCAAACTGTTACCCTATACGGTCATTTTTTCCCTGATGAGCATCCTCGGCAACTACGTGATGTTCGGTCTGATGAATATCCCTTTCTCCTGCGGATTTCTGCTGTTGAACCTCACAGCCGTTCTCTTTGTCATCGCCTCACAGGCATTGGCAGTTTTCCTTTTCTCGCTTTTCCCGGCGATCAGTATAATTATCAGTATCGTTTCGATGGTCGGGTCGCTGGGAGCTACGCTGTCGGGAGTTACTTTTCCTGCCGCCTCGATGTATGCGCCGGTTTATTTTACCTCATTTCTCTTTCCGGTGCGCCATTTTGTGGAGATTAATCAGAATCCGCTTTACGGTGATTATGGGTTTGCCTATACCTGGTGGAATTTCAGTGCGCTGGGTTGTTTCATCCTCGTTGCCTTTCTGATGGTGCCGCATTTAAAGCGCGCCATTCTGAGTCATAAATATGATAACATCAAATAATATGAAAGCAAGTCTGACAGATATAGCATCCATTATCCTGAACGAATTCAAAACCATTGCCGGCAGTTTCGCCATCGTGCTGGTGTTGATGGGCGGGATATTCATGTACGGGATACTCTATAATTATATGTATGCGCCCGACCTGGTGCGCAACGTCCCCGTCGTGGTCGTCGACAATTCGAAAACCGGGTTGAGCCGCGAATATATCCGCCTGCTCAACGCCACTCCCCAGGTCGACGTAATCGCTACCGGCGAAGATTTCCCCCAGGCGAAAGAACTTCTCAAGATGAACGAGGCCGCCGGTATCCTTTACCTGCCCGACGACTTCACCGACCGCGTCTCGCGTGGCGACGAATTCGTCTTTATCATGTATGAAACGACCGACGCTTTTCTTTATTACCTCGCCATGCAGGAAGCCTCGGCAAGCTCGATGCTCGCCCTCAATGCCGACTATCGCCCTTCGATGGCTGTCTTTCTACCTGCCGGAGATGTGGCGCAACTCTCTGCCACCCAGCCAATCAATGTTGCCGGTACTGCTCTCTACAACTATACTAAAGGTTACGGAGCTTATCTGATCCCTGCCGTACTGATCGTTATTATGTTTCAAACCCTGCCGATGGTTATCGGGATGGTCATCGGCGACGAGCGGCAATATAAATTGCTGCGGAACTTGCGCCCGTCCTTTGCCCAGGCCATGCATCTGGTTGCCGGCAAGACTTTCGTCTACCTGGTTCTCTATGCCATTTTCGCCTTTTTCCTGTTGGGGGCTGATTCCTTTTATCTTCGATCTTCCCAACATCGGCAATACCTGGAATATCATCATGCTACTGATCCCTTTCCTGCTCTCGACGGCTTTTTTCGGGCTCACCGCTTCCGTATTCTTCTCCGACTCCGACGCGCCCCTGTTGATGATCGCTTTCTTCTCCGTCGGGCTGATCTTCCTTTCCGGCGTATCCTATCCGCTGGAGCTGATGCCCTGGTATTGGAAACTGTCGCATTTTCTGATCCCTGCCGCTCCCGCCGCCCTTGCCTACGTAAAACTCAATTCGATGGGGGCTTCGATGGCAGAGATACATGTCGAATATATCACCCTGTGGGTGCAATGTGCCGTTTATTTCTTCCTTGCCTGCCTGGCCTATCGATATAATATTCGGAAAGACAAGCGATGCGAAATGAAAAAAGAATAACTTTGCGTCCATATAATATTAAAATTCTACATCATGAACGTAAAACATTATTTATTGGTTGCGGCATTGCTGTTTTCTTTTACGGCGGCACAGGCTGCCGAAAAGATCACGATCGGGGTTATCCAATATGATCTGAATGACATCGACAAGAGTTTCAAGGAGTTGCACGATCAGGGTTTCGGCTCTTGTGAGATCAACTACCGCAAGAACACGCTGACGAAGGAGTTTGCCGAAAAGGTGAAGGCGGCTTCCCGCAAACACGATATTAAGGTAACGACACTGGTAGGCGTGCCGGGCAAGAGCGTTTGGAACTTCCGCCAGGGGCCGGCCACCATTGGTCTGGTTCCGGTTGAAGGACGGGATGAAAAGATCAAAGTCTACCACGAAATGATTGATTTCTGCGCCATGGCGGACATACCAGCCATGCATTCCCATTTCGGATTTATCCCCGAGGACCCTTCTTCCGAACAATATAAAGACTTTATCCGCGTGATGCAATCGCTTGCCGGTTATGCCAAAGATCGTAATGTAATGATCTATTTCGAAACAGGACAGGAAACGCCGACTACTTTGATACGTGCTTTGAAAGACATCGGCACCGGAAATGTGTTTATCAATTGCGACCTGGCCAACCTGCTGATGTACGGTAAATCGAATTCACTGGATGCCGTTAAGTTATTCGGTTCCCTAATCAAAGAGTTTCATGCCAAAGACGGCAAATATCCTGATCCCGAGAATCCTTACGAGCTGGGCGACGAAGTTCCTATCCCGACAGGCGACGTTAACTTCCCCGCCGTTATCGCTGAGTTAAAGAAGCAAGGCTTCCAGGGCGCTATCACCATCGAATGCGAACTGAACGGCTCGCAGCATGATTATGTGATCGAGACGCGTAAGTATTTGGAAGGGTTACTGGAAAAATAGCAAATTGTCAATCTGTCAATAAACCCCTTATTTCCCGGCTTTATATGA
>JAJPZM010000310.1 GCA_021204335.1 Parabacteroides sp.
GTAAAGAAAGTTGGGAATTTAATTCCAAACACCTTTTTTATTACAAAGGGTAGTGGTGATTCAGACCTGGAAAAGCATGCAGGTTCCTATCACATGGCTCTTTATGATGCCGGTATTTCAGACTTTAACATTATGACGTATTCGTCTGTTATTCCTGCAACAGCACATCTTGCAACCATGGATGAAATCGATCTTCCTCCATTTGGCACCGAAATGAAAACCATTATGGCTGTGTCGCATGGTTATCAGGATGAGTTTGTATCTGCTGGTGTGGTTTACGCCTGGATGTACAAAGACGAAAACTTCGATGAGAAAGTGGGTGGTCTGGTATGTGAGGTTAGCGGCCGTTATCGTATTGAAGAGTTGGAATCGCGTCTGATCCGCGTTATCAACGACCTGCACCAGAAAACATACGGTAAGTATTATCTGGGTGAACTTAACTTTATTACCGAAGGTATTACCATCGAAAAGAGATATGGTACGGCTCTGGCTGCCCTGTGTTTCGTTGACTTCTTAATGCCTGAGATTGAAGACTAAAGAAAAATAAGATACCCGATATCATTATTATGGAAAACAGAGATAAGGCGACAGTCTTTATCTCTGTTTTTTTATCCCTTCGGGAATACTCGCTGTAAGTTTGTTATATTTGTAACAACTTATAGTATAAAATTCTCTTTATTTTAGAAACAATCCGTTCAAAGCTGTTGTTGTATGAAAAAGATTATTAATCCCTGGAAAGGGCTTGAAGGTTATATGTGTTTCGGTTGTGCACCCGAAAATCCGCAAGGCCTTCACATGGAGTTTTATGAAGATGGTGATGACATCGTTGCTTTCTGGGAACCGGAAAGCCATTATCAGGGCTGGTTGGATACATTGCACGGGGGAATCCAGACAATAATGATGGACGAACTGGCCGGTTGGGTTGTATTGAGGAAATTACAGACATCGGGAGTTACTTCGCGGCTGGATGCCCGTTTCCTGAAAAGTATTTCCACCCGCGAGCCACGCTTGACGATACGGGGGCGTATCAAAGAGCAGAAACGGAATGCAATATTTATCGAGACAGAGATATATAACTCGCAAAACGAACTTTGCTCGCGTGCTGATATCGTATATTTTGTTGTCACGAAAGAACAGGCAACGGAGAAGTTTCATTTTGTAGGCTGTAAAACCGAAGGTGAAAAGTAATAAATCAGAGACAAAAAGATAAAGTAAAAGAATAACAAATGAAGTACATCGGAGCTCATGTATCTGCTTCAGGCGGCGTTGAAAATGCCCCACTGAACGCACATGCTATCGGGGCAAAAGCCTTTGCCCTTTTTACCCGCAACCAACGTCAGTGGAAATCTGCACCGTTGAGTGAGAAAAGCATCTCTTTATTTAAAGAACAGTGCAAGAAACTTGGCTACGAGGCCAAACACATTCTTCCTCACGACAGTTATCTCATCAACCTGGGGCATCCCGACCCGGAAGGTCTTCAAAAATCGCGCGATGCTTTTCTCGACGAAATGCAACGGTGCGAGCAATTGGGGCTCGACAGGCTGAACTTTCATCCGGGAAGCCATCTCAACGCAATCTCCGTCGACGATTGCCTGGCGCGTATCGCCGAATCAATCAACTGGACGCTCGAACAGACTACGGGTATTTGTGCCGTTATCGAGAATACGGCAGGGCAGGGGACGAACCTGGGATTTACTTTCGAGCAGATTGCTGCCATTATCGATCAGGTAGAAGATAAGTCGCGTGTTGGAGTCTGCATCGATACCGCCCATACGTTGGCTTCCGGATATGATATCAAGACGGAACAAGGCTTTACGGATACCTTCCGCCATTTCGATGAAGTGATCGGTTTCTCTTACCTGCGCGGAATGCACATCAACGACTCGAAGAAAGACCTGGCAACCCGTGTCGACCGTCACGATAGTATCGGCAAAGGGGTGATGGGGCTGACGATGTTTAAAATGCTGATGGCCGACCCTCGTTTCGATGATATTCCCCTGATCCTGGAAACTCCCGACGAATCGATCTGGGCGGAAGAAATTAGTTTTCTGTACACACTAAAATAATACAACTATGTTTATATTAATGCCGATTATTTTTTGTTGCAGGCATCCTGGCCATTGCGCTTGAAGATAAGATTAAGATTAATAAGGCTGCGACAGCCCTTTTAATGGCCATCTTGCTGTGGATGATACTGATGTTTGATGCCTACAACATTTTTGTAGAGCGTGCCAATCCGCTGTTTGAAGAGTTCCTGATGAAGAATCCGGATATGGCAAACCTTTCTGTAAAAGACCAGTTCATTAATTTTATAACCAACCGTTCTATCGTTTTCCATCTGGGAAATGTGGCAGAGACGCTATTCTTCGTCATGTGTTCCATGCTGATTGTGGATATTGTGGATAAGCATGGTGGTTTCAGGGCGGTTACTGGATATATTCGTACGGCCAATAAACGGAAGCTCCTGTGGTATATCAGTTTTGCTGCGTTCTTTTTCTCGGCATTGCTCGATAACCTGGCGGCCGCTATCGTAATCATGGCCGTTCTTCGAAAGCTGGTACCTGACCTGACAGACCGTTTGAAATATGCCTGTATGGTCATTATTGCAGCCAATGCCGGCGGTTCGTGGTCGCCTATCGGTGATGTGACGACCATCTTGCTTTGGGTGGGAAAGAACGTGACGGCTATGCATCAGATAACACACGTCTTTTTGCCTACTTTGGTCAATATGCTGGTTCCGCTTACGATTGCTCATTTCTGGTTGTTCAAGAAAAACTCACGCTTGCGTGTGATGAGCGAGGAAGAAGCGGCCGATGAGTTTATCCCCGAGATACCGAACCATGCCCGTCGGGTGATTTTTGTGATCGGTGTTCTGTCGCTGGCATTGGTGCCGGTCTTTCAGATGTTGACGAACCTGCCGCCGTTTCTGGGCGTATTGCTGGGACTGGTTGTCCTGTGGTTCTATACCGATATTATGTATAGCCGTTTGCATGTGCACGAATCGGAGAAGCTTCGTATTTCCCAATTATTGCCGAATATCGACCTGGCAACCATCTTCTTCTTCCTGGGTATCCTGATGGCGGTTGGCGCTTTGGAGACTTCCGGACAGTTGGGGCTGATGTCTGCATTTCTCGATAAGCACGTGCACGAACCTTATCTGATTAGTTTTGTAATCGGGGCACTGTCTTCTTGTGTGGACAACGTGGCTTTGGTGGCCGCTACGATGGGAATGTATCCGATTGTACCGCAAACGACCGATATAGCGCCTTATGCACAATTCTTTGTTTCCGACGGTGGCTTCTGGACATTCCTGGCTTACTGTGCCGTAACGGGCGGTAGCATCCTGATTATCGGTTCGGCAACCGGTGTGACGGTGATGGGATTGGAAAAGATAGACTTTATGTATTATACCAAGCGATTTTCTATTTTGGCTTTGATTGGTTATATTTGCGGTGCGGCAGTGTATATGCTGTTATTCGCTTAAACTTATTTATATGAAAAAGAAATGGATTATCGCAGCAGCCTGTGCCCTGTTGTTTTCGGGAATGGAAGCAATGGCATGTACAGGTTTGTTGGTTGGGAAAAAAGCATCGGTCGACGGATCGGTGATGATTAGTTATGCAGCCGACTCGCACACATTGTACGGCGAGTTATATCGTTGGCCGGCTGCAACCTGGCCCAAAGGCGCCATGCTGGAGGTCAGGGAATGGGACACGAATAAGCCGTTAGGTCAGATTCCGCAGGTGGAACAAACCTATTCGGTAGTAGGTAATATGAACGAGCATCAGGTGGCTATCACCGAAAGTACCTTCGGCGGTCGCTCCGAGTTGGTCGACACAACCGGCATCATGGATTACGGAAGCCTGATCTATATCGCCCTTCAACGCTCGAAATCAGCCCGCGAAGCCATCAAGGTAATGACCGACCTGGTGAAGGAACATGGCTATTACAGCAGTGGCGAAACATTCTCTATCGCCGATAAGAATGAAGCCTGGGTGATGGAAATGATTGGGAAAGGCACAGGTAATAAGGGTGCCGTTTGGGTGGCTATCCGCATTCCCGACGATTGCATTTCTGCACATGCCAATCAATCACGTATCCAGCAGATACCGTTTGATAATAAAGAGAACTGTATGTACTCGCCCGATGTCGTTTCGTTTGCCCGCGAAAAAGGTTATTTCAATGGTAAAGATAAGGATTTCAGCTTCCAGCAAGCCTATTGTCCTTACGACTTCAGCGGTTTGAGAGGTTGCGAAGCCCGCGTTTGGTCATTCTTCCGCAAGTATGACAACACGATGGATAAATATGCCGACTTTATCAAAGGCGATCCTTCGAAAGAGCCGATGCCTTTATACGTAAAGCCGAACCGTTTGCTGTCCGTTCAGGATGTACAGAACGGTATGCGCGACCATTATGAAGGAACAGACCTGGATATGACAAAAGATGCCGGTGCAGGTTCCTATAAAGTGCCTTACCGTTGGCGCCCGATGACGTTTGAGGTAGACGGTGAAACCTATACTAACGAACGTGCTACCGCTACGCAGCAGACCGGCTTTGTAATCGTACCGCAGATGCGTAACTGGTTGCCGGATGCTATCGGTGGAATCCTTTGGTTTAGTGTGGATGATGCCGATATGGCGGTATTTACTCCCCTGTATTGCTCTATCACCGATTCACCGGAATGCTACCGGGTTGGAAATGGTGATATCATGAACTTCTCGTGGACGTCTGCTTTCTGGATTCATAACTGGGTGGCTAACCAAGCCTATTCAAAATACAGTTACATGATAAAAGATATCCGCCCGGTTCAGCAGGAACTGGAGAATAGCTATCAGGTTGCTATCCCGGCTATCGACAAGGCTGCGTCGGAATTATATGCCAAGAACCCGGCAGAGGCGGTTAAGTTCCTTACCTGGTTCAGTACAACGACAGCCGACCAGGCAACAGCCCGTTGGAAGAAGCTCGGCGAGTACTTGTTAGTAAAATATATGGACGGGAATGTTAAGAAAGAAGAAAACGGACAGTTCAAGCAGAATGGTTACGGATTGTCTGAATATCCTGATTTTCCGGGCTATGACGAAGACTATTATCGTAGTATCGTGAAAAGTGCAGGCGACCGGCTTAAAGTAAAATGATTATATTTGGCGAACAATGTTGAACTAAAATAAAAGAGAGTATGAAAAAATTAGTTGTTATGTGTCTGTTGGCAATTATCAGTATGAGTGCATTTGCACAAACTCAGCAAGGACAATCGTCTTTCGGTTTTAATATTGGTTACGGATTCAACGACAATGGAAATGCCCTGCTGGGAATCGATTATCGTTATAACTTTACGGATGAGGTTCGTTTCGCTCCGTCTTTGACTTATTTTGTGAAAGATAACGGAATAAGTGCCTGGGCTATCGATTTGAATGCTCATTATGTATTTAAATTGAGCGATATGTTTGGCTTCTACCCATTGGCAGGACTTGACCTTTCTTTCTGGAAATGGAGTGGTGTTAATCTTGATTTAGGTAAATGGGATGAATTTAAATCAGGTAGTGCAAACGAAACCCGCTTCGGTGCCAATGTCGGTTTGGGTGGCGAAGTCTACGCCACAGACCAGTTGACAGTTGGTTTGGAGTTCAAATATAACATCATAAAAGATTTTGACCAGCCTATTTTAGCTGTTCGCGTCGGATATAATTTCTAAGTAAGAGATAGTCATAAATAAGAAAAGCTCCCGGTGATATTTATTCACTTGGGAGCTTTTGTCGTTTTATGTCTATTGAGCTATTGTACAATTGATTACAGTCCTCGTAGTTTCTCGTTTTGGAAATGCCAGTTCCCCGCCTAGGAAACTGCAATTTCCTCGGGAGGAAACTCTAGTTTCCTAAGGAAGAAACGCGCGTTTCCTCATAAGGAAACTGAGGACAGTTCGTATTACCACTTCAGATAGTCCTTGAAAGTAATCTTCTCAAAGTTAGGGATTACTTGATAAACTTTATCTTTGAGAGATTCTTCCGGGTTAGTCGTGCTTAATCCGATAACCCGCATACCGGCAGCTGTTCCGGCTTGTATGCCGGCAAACGAATCTTCAAACACAAGGCAATCGGCAGGGGAGACGCCGAGGTCGTTGGCGGCCAGCAGGTAACACATCGGATCGGGCTTGCCTTTTGTGATGCGGTCGGCGGTGACTACCGTGTCGAAGATGTTATCCAGTTGGTGCAGCTTGAAAGCGCGTTCTATTTTAGTATCGTCGGAGCTTGTTACCAGTCCTATTTTTACTCCTTTCTCTTTGAGCAGATGCAGGAACTCCATAGAGCCCGGCATGGCGGGCAAAGGCATGGTACTTTCGTATTCCGTCGACTCCTTAATCACTTGCCGGCGAAACTCTTCCGAGCGGTCGGAGAAATACTTGTCCATTATATAAGGAAGCGTTGTGCCTTTGATAACGGAGGCAAAATTGTCGATGCCCAGTCCATAACGTTTGCCTGCTTCATTCCAGAAAATATCATAAATAGGTTCAGTGTCGACTACAACACCGTCGAAGTCGAAAAGAGCTGTTTTTAATTTCATAGGGTATATTTATTCATTATAATCATCATGTACGAAGCAACTCAGGATAATCGGCTGGCCTACTTCTTCGATAATGCGGCCGGAAGATGTCAATATGCTGAATGTGTATTGTCCCTCAAAGTTTTTGATGATCTTCTCCATATCGCCTTTCGTAGCAAACAGGAATCCGCCATCCGGCATTTCCTGCTCGAAGTTATGGAAGCGGTTGCCCAGATAGAAGTTGAGCCCGTACAGATTTCTATATTCTTTGAGGTTGTTCATGACGAACATGTTATTTTCATTCATCAACGGATATTCCTTCATCACCTGTTCGGCAAAAGGACGGGCGGAACCGTTCTGGCGGATACCGCGCATGATCACGCCGTCGATCAGCAGGTTGATAGTAAACGTCAGTGCGATAGTTGCATATAATATCTTGATGTTTATCTTCTTAAACATCTGGTAAAGCACAGTCAGAAGTGCTGCCAGTACCACAAGAACAATACAATCTGTCAGCCCGCAACTATACGAAAACATGTTTGACACAGCCTCGACTTTTGCCAGCGTAGAAAGGCGGTCGGTGTATTGCGAAACAATGGCAACCGGATTGATAACTCCCACCATTGTTAACCCGATCGCGATCAGGACAACGGCAGTAACCGATGCCAGGAATGCTGCAAATATGCGGGTAACTTTCGTTCTGTATTCGGTGATATAAAGAGCATACTGTGCCAGGAATATCGCGATGAACGGATAGGCGGGCATCAAATATACACTTCGTTTGCTGGAAGGGATGCTATAGAAAAAGAGAATGCAAACCAATGCGACCAAGCTGAACAGTTTCTCTTTCTCCATCGAAAGGATACGATTCCAGGTATCTTTCAGTATCTCTTTAAAAGAGTGTTCTTTCCTTTGCCATTTCAGTCCGAAGATAGAGAAGAAAAAGAAAATCGTCCAGGGAATGAATCCTGCCGCCAAAGTGACAAAGTTGTACCAGACACCGTTCTCGTGTCCTAAATCGTAGTTGATGTCGGGTGAGTTAATGTGAAAAAAGCGTCCGAAATTCTCTGCCAGCACAACATTCAGGAAGCCGTTGCCCCCTTGTTTCCAGGCGGCAACATACCACAACATGGGCAGGAACAGGGAAGATATGCCCATATAGAGCAGTGCCTTAAATATTGTCAGGTAACTGTATTTGCGCAGCATCAGCAGATAAACGCCAAAGACAAAGAGGGGAAGGATTATACCGACCGGCCCTTTCGTCAGTACGGCACATCCCAATAATATCGGGACTATGATTGGAAGCCCTTTTAATTCAAGCTTGTCTTCCCAATTGAATAACTGGTAAAGACCGAGCACGATGAAGGTTGTCAGCAACATATCGACGCGTGTCGTCATGGCTGCCCAGTGTATTTCTATACAGGTCAATAGCAGGAGCGTGGCGATGAATGCTTGTTGGAACTTGATCCTTCGCCCGAAGAAGACAAGCGTGCAACCCATCAAAATAATAAAAGCAATCGTAGACGGCAGCCGCGATGTGAACTCAGAAACATATCCCTGGGGATAAGAGAACGCGGCCATCAGCCAATGCGCCATCGGTGGCTTATAGGCAAATTCGTTGGCGTATGCCTGAGGCAACACCCAATTGCCCGTTTCCAGCATGGATACGGCAACCGAAGCTTCGCGAGGCTCGCCTTTTGTTGAAAAATCCCCTAAACCTATCCAAGGGAGTACAGAGATTATACATATAATGATAACCATCGTTACCGGCTTTTGCAGGTAGAGGTATTGTAATGTCGGTGTACGCATATTCTTTTTGTGAAGGTGACTAAACCTATTATCGTTATATCAATTTGCAAAAGAACAATTTTTTAAGGACATTTCCTGCATTTTTGATAACTTTTTATGTCCCTAAAGATTCTTTGATTGCTGTGCGTATCACTTCGGCATCCTCTTTATTTTCTTTCAATATGGAGAGGATGAGATTCAAGTAGCTCTCTTTATTGCTGATACCGCAGATATTACACAAGCGGCTTTGTGGCAACATCCCCTTTTGGTTGTAGACGCGGAGGATGCTACTGTAATTGCCTGTTTCGGCATAACGGATGAATTTTTCTTTGATTCCTGCGTATATTTCATCTACGTGGACGTTGAAGCGGATGCTTTCGATATGCTCGGTCAGTTGCTCTACGGTCGTGATCTTGCGGTCGACGGCGGTTTCGAGTTTCTTACGTACGCGGTGTTTGGCGTGCAGGATCACCTGGCTTTCTAGGTCTTTCTCAAACAGTTTGATTACATTTTCCTTTACCTGGGAGAAGACTTGCTCGGGGTCTTTCATCAGGCGGCGGGCTACGGTTTTGATGACCGGTTCGAGCATCAGCAGGTTTTCTACTTCTGCCACTTCGGGTACGAAGATGTGTTGTTCGCGCAGATAATCGATTTCTCCGCGGGTACGGCGGTCCCGGTCGACAATGCCCATCGACTCCAGCGTATGGAAATCCTGCAACTGGCTGAATGCTTTGGTCGTTTCGATCACTTTCTGGCAGCCGCCCATCGGCTTGACCATGTAGTCAGGGAAGATAAGCGGGTAGAGGCGGTTGTCGATGCTGTTGGAGTCGGTGCCTTCGATAAACAGGATCGGCTTGCGGCTGCCTAGGATGTCGATGTAGACTTCTTCGGGCAGGCTGTCGTTGTTTTCTATCAGCTGGTAATCCCAGGTACGGGCATCTGCATCGTAATCCCTGACCCAGATGCGTTTGCCTTCGGGGCGCGAGATGGTGAAGTCGATGTCGTGTGTCAGATAAACATACGTGCAGTCGGAGCGCATGTTTTCTATCTCATCCCATAAGAGGTTCTTGATCGAGTTATGGAGTAGTATTTCGGGTTCTTCAATCACCAGCAGTTCGTTGGGGTGGGCATAGAGTACGGCTCCGATCAGGTAGAAGACGATCTTTTCGCCGTCGCTCATCTGTCCGGCGTTGTACGGGCTACCGTTGCGGTTGGTAGAGGCCAGTTCGATAAAGCCCGACTTGCGTACCAGGCGGTTGTTTGGAAATATCTTTTCCCAAATCGTTTGTATCCGGTCTATCTTGGTGACGGGTGGCAGCAGTTCCGGGTTCTCTTTGGAAGCTTCTTTATAGTTGACAGCTGCTTCGAATTCTTCGCTTTGGAGACTCAGTATCAGTTTCTCGTATTCCGACACGCGGGGCATGAAGATACGTTCCGTAATCATCGATTGAAGACGTGCCAGTTCGTTGCCTTCGTGCGCTACATTGTCTTCCTTACTGCTGATAAACAGCGAATGCATGCCGGAAATCCGTTTACTGTTGTCGGCATAACGTTCCAGCAAATCCCTGCCGAACGAACTTTTACCGGCACCATTGGCCCCGATCACTACAAGTACGTTCGTATCGAGTACAATGGGCTCAGTCGTATTTAACTTGGTTGGGAGAATAAGTTCCATAGGTATGTGCTGATTTATTTGAATAGTGTTAGTTCTTCAACTGCTAAAATGAAAGCTTTGGCACGAGGGAGAAGATAATCGACTAAAGCTGCATCACAATAGGCGAAATCTTCGTAATCTCCGCTGTGACGCTTGTCAAATAAGTTACTGAATGTAGAGCCATGTTCCAGGCTTAATAAACCAGTACGGACAAAATGAAACGACAGCATCGTCTTTACCCCATTATGGGTAGTTGCTTCAATACTTTTGGCTATAAGTAAAGCCGAAGCTGCATAAAAACAGGCATAATAAAGTCGATTAACAGCAGCATTGAAATAATTTCCGGTACGCATATAATTAGCTTCTTCAAATGTTTGATGAGCTCGTTCAAGACGATAATCGACTAAAGCTGCACGATGTTCCGGACTGAGTTCTTGTTTCATAACACTATGCCTTCATTTATTACATTCAGTGAAAATGGGGTTTGAAAGGGACGATTTTCCCATAATTTACGAAGCATGATCATAGGGCTGATTATTACGCCTGATTGCACTTCCAATTCATATAATGGACGGATAATTTCTTGTTCACGTTCGGGAGTAAGTAGTGGCTCATCAATTAATATCAACAAGTCAATATCACTATCCGGACGTGCATCTCCGCGAGCTTCCGAACCATAAAGAATTGTTTTTGCATTGGGAGCTACACGTTTTAATGTGTGCCTGATCATATCTATTATATCTGTCCTTTTCATAACCTTTCTTCTCTTTCTGATGTTCACTTACAAAAGTAATGAATTTGCTTTTAATAGGACGTTATTCTCTTACTTTCTTTTGTTAAGGTTATAAACCTTCAACTTTTACCAGTTCGTGTACTATAAAAAAGCACGCTGATGACTTCTTTGAACCGATGTCACCAGCGTGCCATAATAACACAATAAGGTTTACTATTAGTCTGAGAAATGGTAATTTCCTGAGCCGATCTCTATTTCCGTATAGGTGGCGGCATCGCTTACTTTTTTAATTCCCGGTTGGTTGATATGTTTAATCTGGAATTCTTTCGGTATCCGTACGATAGCGGAGGTGTTGCCCGGAATTGTGATGTCCCAGCTGAAACTTCCGTTCTCCTTCTTCCAGGCACTTTTGATTTCTCCATAAACAGACTCGTAAGCTGCAGAGACGGAGTTTAATCCTTCGGGGAACACCGGAGCCATGAGCAGTTTCTTATAAGCGATCGATTCCGGTGCGTTTTTGATTCCTGCCAGGTCTTCGTAATACCAGATGATCAGGTCGCCCAATAACATGACGTGGTTGGCGGAGTTCATCGCGGGATCGGCCGTATCGCCGTTCCATAATTCCCAGATAGTGGTTGCGCCTTTTTTCACCATATATCCCCAACTTGGGTAAGTCTCGTTTGTGGCGATGTTCCATGCCATATCAACCCGGCCGTATTCGGTAAGGCCGCGCATCAGATGCTGGATGCCTAAAACGCCGGTGCTGACATGACCGCCGAAATCATCCTGTGTTTTCTTTACGATATTGGCAAATACTTTTTCCTTGAATCCTTCCGGTACGAGTCCTAGACGCAGTGAAAGCATGTTGGCTGTAACTGTATTGTTGCCGTATTGGGCTGTTTCGGAGTTGAAGTATTTGGCATTGTATGCAGCCTTCATCTTTGCGGCAAGATCCTGATAAGCGGGAATATCACTGTCGTTTCCGCTTAACTTAGCAAATTCGCTCATCATATTCAGCAGGCTGTAATACATGCTGGTAGAGAGGATAGCACCGTCGGTCTTACGGGCGGGGTCTTGCGAATGGATCAGTTCCTGCGATTCGGGCGGCATACACCAGTCGCCGTACGTATCTTTAACGATGATGTAATCCTGCATGGCCATTTGTTCGATATGCTGCATCCAGCGCTTCATAGACGCGGGTAATGCCTGATGATTGCACTTTTGTCTCCGAACTGGCGATAGAGCAGGTTGGCTACGTAGAAGTAGGCGGCAGGCCAGGTCACGTCGTCGTTGTATATCGTCCAATAGCGGGGAGATACGTCGGAGATGCTTCCCTCAGGGCTTTGAGAATCTTCGATATCCTGCAACCATTTGTTGTAGAGCAGGGCATTGTTGAAGATGAAAGCTTCTCCGTATGCACCTGTTACGCGGTTGCCCAACCAGCCATGACGTTCGTCGCGTTGCGGACGGTCGGTCGGCATTCCTCGATAGTTGCCGCGGATACCCCAATAGGCATTCTTGTAGATCTGGTTGATCATCGGGTTGGAGGTTTCAAATTTGCCGGTCGTCTTCATCTTGTCATAAATTACTTTTCCGGTGAAGTCTGCTAGTTCCGGTTTATAATCAAGCCCTGCTATTTCAACGAAGCGGAAGCCATGGTAAGTGAATATCGGTTCCCAACTGAAACTGCCGTCCTGTGCCGGCGTATAAATATCGGTAACATTGGCGCTGCGCAGGTTATCGAGATAAAGCGAGCCGTCTTCTTTCAGGATTTCGGCAAACACCATAGTGATGGGCTGGTCTTTCTTTCCTTTCAGATTGATCGCCAGTCTGCCTACCATATTCTGTCCCATGTCGATGATATATTTCCCATCCGGCCTTTCGGTGATGCTGACGGGTTTGATTTCGTCCTGAATGCGGAGGTTCGGATTGGCCTGTACGGTTAATCCGCCGGCAGGAGTGGGCATCACATCTGCCGTTAACCAGTAGGCATCGTCGAAACCATTCCGGTTCCAGCCGTTCAATTCTTTTCGGGCATCATATTCTTCTCCGTCGAATTCGTTGTTGGCAACGATCGGGCCTTGGGATGTTATCTTCCATGAAGTATCGCTGATAATAGTTGTTTGTGAGCCGTCGGCAAATTCAATTTCCAATTGAGCCAGCAATGAGGGTAGTGCATCTTGCTGATCTCTCATGCCAAAATAACGGCCGTTGCCCAAGGCAACGCCGATTGTGTTTTCATCTTTTGCCAACAGATCGGTTACATCATATACATTATAATATACGTGGTTAGGATACCGGGATGGCCCGGGTGCAAAAATATCTTCACTGACAGGTTTCCCATTGATGAAAGATTCGGAGAAACCGAGGCCTGAAATATAGAGGACGGCTCTCTGGACGGGTTTGTCTACTGCGAACTCTTTACGAAGATAACGGGCGGCAAGCCGTGTCTTTCCCTGGTTTGTTTCTCCCGGGTTGGATAGCTTGTTTTCGCCTATCCAGGTTGCTTTCCAATCGGACGGGTTAAGCAATGTCATCGACCGGGTGTTTATATCGCTCCACCCGGTTGTCCCCTGGTTTGTATTCGATTTGACACGCCAGTAATATTGTTTCCGCGATTGCAAGGGATTTCCTTCGTAAGGTATTTGTACGGATTCTTCGCTTTTTACCTCACCGGTATCCCAAAGCAGGTCTTTTCCACTTTTCAGGTTATCGGGGGATTCGGCGACCTGTATCTGATACGAAGTTTGGATAAGATCAGGAGATGCGGAAGTGATTTTCCACATAAAGCGGGGTTGCGACACACCGATACCGATCGGGTTCTCTTTCATCTCGACCCGAAGGTCTTTCAGGTTGACCGTAGAGCTGGAAGTACATCCGGCCAGTATAACTGCTAAGACGATCAATAATGAAGAAAAGGTTCTTTTCATCTGTATTCGTATTAAGTTGGATTTCTACAAAAGTAGGGGTTGACTATTGATTAAGGTTTTGATTTTTGACTTTTTTTCTATGCAAAATGATACAGTACTTCAAGAGGCTGTGTTTTGTATCGAGATATTACAAAAAAGGCAGGAATCCGCCTGTTGGTTCCTGCCTTTTTGTTAACAGTTATCCGAACTGCGTCCCGCAAACACTTTATCGGGTACCAGAGCTTTGCCACATGAGGGGCAGAAGCGGGGAGTGGTGGATACTGCCGGTTTGGGAGTTTCTTTCCATCAACCTCCTTGTGTTCAAGATTAACAGCAGGAATAGGATCGAGTTTAGTCTTTATATCCTCACTCATCTTCTTTGCATCGCCTTCTGCATCGGCAAGACCTACTATCTGGTCATCATTACTGATACCAAAAATCAAACTTCCACCTTCACCGTTAGCGAAAGCAGATACACTCTTAAGCCAACTTTTAGGTCGCTTGACCTCAAGCATTTGTTTTTGTCGTAGGCTGTTGCTTCGCCTATTAGAGATTTAATATTTAGATCCATGACTTTTATTCAAATATTATTCATACAAATTTACTCATTAATAT
>JAJPZM010000213.1 GCA_021204335.1 Parabacteroides sp.
ATGTATTACCTTTATCTCTTTGATTTACTGTTAAAAACACCTGTTGTAATGATTCTAAATAAGTAGAAAGGACTTCTTTATCTGCAATTTGTCCGATCATAGAAACTGCAAAAGGATATGAAATTGTTTCATAATTACCTTCAACATTATCGTTAGCTAATTTCATGGCATAAAAACCTTCATTAACTTCCCAATCTGTTATAATACCCTGTTTATCCAAAGAAGGACACTCTATCATCCAATTATCAATATCCAGCAGCAACTCGCCTTGATTATCAGCATATTGCCAAATTCTACCTTCTTTTGATAACATGTTTACTGAAGAGTTTAATAGTTCAGGACTCTCAAATTTCAAATTTATCTTTGCCATACTCCCTATAATTAGATTTACTTATTCCAATAGAATTATATCTGGCACAATATAATACATATACATGTATAAGCAAATGTTTTTTGAACTTTTCTTTAATTAGCTGGTTAATTAGGAGAGTTGTGAGTAAGACTATTGAGGAATACGTAATTGATGAGATAAAAAGGAGGAGGATTAAACTAGGCATTTCTCAGGCAGCATTAGCGGATTATATTAATGTATCACGAGGATTCATCGGTGCCGTAGAGAATCCGAAGCAAAGAGCCAAATATAATCTGCAATTAATCAATGAAATAGTCAAGGTTCTTAATTGTTCTCCAAGAGATTTATTGCCTCTGGAACCTCTGGAGTAAAATAGAAACTAAAAAACGTCAACCGCGTTTGCTACGCATGTCCCCTAATGTTTTATATTTGTAGACGAAATCTTTAGAGAACGATCGTATTATGAAAAGTCTTCAAGAAATCATTGAGATTCTCCGTATCTACAAGCAGGAAGCATCCACTAAATATGGGATAAGAAAGCTTGGTATTTTCGGTTCAGTTGCGCGTGGTGAGCAAACTCTGGACAGTGATTTAGATATATTTGTAGACGTTCAAGTACCTAATCCGTATATTTTAGGAGACATTCATGACGATTTAGAGGAAAGAACCGGATACAAAAATCGACTTGCTGAGACTTCGTGACAATTTAAACTCATTACTCTATCAAAATATACAGAAAGATGGCATCCTAATCTAAAGAAGATGCAATTAAACAAATTATCCGATATGAATAATATCACTCACTGATCGATCCATGTTTTTGGTCGGCGCAACGGCTACATGTAAACGAAAGTTCTACAAAGCCGGCTGCTGCCAACTTTCCGGAATAGAAACCTCAAGCGCAATACATCGTTCCTTTTTGCGAAATTGACTGAGAAAAGTCAATAAATGCTTGTCGATAAACAAATGTTTATCTATCTTCATAGTGTCAAGATCTTTTCACTAGACTTTTAATACAAAATATATGGCAAATAAGGAACAAATCAATCAGGAACTGGAAGCATTGAAAAGTAAATTCATGCTCCTGAATACAAATGAAGAACGTAATGCATTTCGTTCTGAAGTGAAGGCATTTGCCAACTCAAAAAGCGACGAAGAAAAGCTGTTAGTTAGTGAAGCCTTTGTCGAAGGAGCGAATGAAGCCTGTGCAAGAGCCGATAAACTGATCGATGACGTGCTTTGGAATAAATAGCAGCAGTCATACAACATTAATCATTTCATATAAACCCCTAAATACCTGAAATATACCTATTACAAACAGTATCCAAAATAAACATTTAGCCACATAATCAATATATGGCAGATTATCTTTATTTGCCACCATTTTTAAACTATATATAATAGTAATGCCATCAGGATATTTCCTTACACACCAAGCTAAAATTAACATAATAAATCCTTCAATAAGATTATTATTCATATATGGTAGATTCTTTATTGATTCAACACATGTACCGTATGGCAAGCCACTAGCTATAGCCTTTGGGGTTAAAATATGATTATTCTTCCTTGTTTTTATAATGAGCAAATCCGATAGGTTTACGTGGTGTTGTATTATGGGTAATTTGCTTCTGCCTATCTGCTAACTGAGACAAAGCTAAATAAATGTCATCCAATTCTCTTCGAGTATCTTCACTTAAATCGTTTATAGAAGCTATAGTATCTTCAGCCCCCTCTTCTAAAATCTTGATACGCTGCTTCAAATCTTCCAATTCCTGACTACTACTAACAGAAGCAAGTCCATTTCTTATCGCGACAAAAGCTCTCATAATTGAGATATTCACATTAATAGCAATATCACTATTTAAAATACCAGATAACATAGCTAAACCTTGTTCGGTAAAAACATTTGGTAGTTTACGAATACCTCCCCAACTTGATATCACAAATTGTGATTTCAAGATATTCCATTCTTCTATAGTCAGCTGGAACATAAAGTCAGGAGGAAATCTTCTCATATTTCGTTTTACAGCTTGGTTCAATGTACGGACTTCTACTTGGTAAAGCTCAGCTAAATCTTTGTCAAGCATCACTTTCTGACCTCTGATTTCATATATTTTGCTTTGAATAACTTGCAATTCCATAATCAATAATGATTTTACTGATTCAACACATGCACCGTATGACAAGCCACCAGTGCCGCCGTTTCCGTACGCAAACGGCTTTCGCCTAGTGAAATAGGCTCGAAGCCTTGTTGCAAGGCGAGTTCGATTTCTTCGGGACTGAAATCACCTTCGGGGCCGATCAGGATTAAAGCATTTTCGCCGGGATGATAGGTTTGTTTCAACAATCTTTTTTCCCCGTCTTCACAATGGGCGATAAACTTACGCCCTTCGAAAGGTTGGGCGACAAAGGATTTAAAATCAGTCATGCCGGTCAACACTGGTAATGTCGCTTTCTGGGATTGCTTCATGGCGCTGACCAGGATCTTTTCCAAACGTGCCGGTTTTATTTTACGACGTTCCGAGAAACGGCAGTTCAGGCAGATGATGGCATCGATACCTATTTCCGTTGCCTTTTCTGCAAACCACTCCATCCGATCCATATTCTTGGTAGGCGCAACGGCTATATGCAAACGGAAGTTCCACAAAGCCGGCTGTTGCCAACTTTCCTGAATAGAAACTTCACAATGTTTATGATGGGCACGGCTAATGGCCGCTTTATAAAATAAACCTTTACCATCCGTCAAAAGGATTTCATCACCTTCGCTTAAACGAAGCACACGGATACAATGACCGGCTTCTTCTTCCGGCAACTCCGGATTTACTGCAATATCAGGCGTATAAAATATCTGCACGTCTCTCTAAATTTTCAATTCTTACATTCAATTACCCCAATATCATACCTATCATAGTGGCAGAAAGTACGGAAATCAAGGCGCCAGCTATCATAGCCGGAAAACCGAAGCGGGTGATCATCTCCTTCTTTTCAGGAGCCAATACTCCCATTCCGCCCAATAGAATCCCGATAGACGAGATATTGGCAAAACCACATAATATATAGGTAGACATCAATATGGATTTCTGATACATAAACATTCCGGCATCCCTCCATTCCTGCAACTGGAAATAAGCGACGAACTCGTTCAGGATCGTTTTCTGCCCTAACAAAGAACCGACCAGCATAACATCTGAAGACGGAATGCCTATCAACCACATAAACGGAGCCAGGATAACTCCCAGGATAAACTGGAATGTCAGTCCCTGGGCTTTCCCGTCCGTAACGGAAACAATCCAGTCATTCAATCCGGTGTAGCGTCCCAACAATCCTTCGAGAAGATAATTAGCCAGGGCAACCAGTGCAATAAATACCAATAACATAGCCGCAATATTCACCATCAAGCGAATACCCGTTGAAGTACCGGCAGCCAAAGCATCCAACACTGTCGGATGGGCACTCTTATTGTCCAGGCCGGCAACACGGTCGGTCACCTCTTCCGTTTGCGGACAAAGCATTTTGGCCAGGACAATCGAACCGGGCGCAGCCATCAAAGAAGCAGAGATCAAGTGCTTGGCAAATAAAACCCGGGAAGCGGGATCGCCACCCGATAACATCCCTATATAAGTAGCCATTACCGTTCCGGCTATTGTCCCCATCCCAGAAACCATTACCAGGAATATCTCCGAACGGTTCATTGTCGGCAGATAATTCTTTATCAATACGGGAGACTCCGTCATTCCCATAAATATATTACCGGAAGTAACTAACCCTTCCGCTCCGGAAATATTCATAAACTTTCGGAGCACCCAGGAGAAAGCACCGACAATACGCTGAATGATTCCCCAATGATAAAAGAGAGAAATCAAGGCAGAGAAAAAGATAACAACAGGCAAGGAATGGATTAAAAAGATGAATCCATTACTTTTGGAGGCATACGGACCGAGTAAAAAGCTGACTCCTGCCTGCGTAAAATCCATCAGTTTGATAAAAGCCCTACCCGTCCATTCCAGGGTTGTACCGACAAACGGGACATAAAGGACGGCCAAAGCAAAAACCAACTGCATGATAAGCCCTCCGCCTATCAACCTCCAGTCGATACGCTTCCGGTTGTAGCTCAACGCATAAGCAACAGCAAGAACCGTAACAATCCCTAATAGTCCACGTAAAAAGGATTCCAGGCTAATCCCGCTTTGTTGTTCAATCATTTTGCAGTGTCCTCCTCTTCTTCACGACGGCGTATTTCATCTTTATACATCTTCGCATATTCATAATTCTCATCGGAAACAGCTTCTTCCAACCTTTCGGACAGTTCTTCATCATCCAGCAGCGAAAGCCATTTCTTCAGTTCCTTTTCATCTTTGATATCTTTAGGCTCCTTGTCCAGCAGAGCATATTCATCTTCACCCCTATCCTCTACAGCCATTGCATCTTCGAGGACAACGCCGCACTCAGTCACAATCTGAGGAGTTGTATAAATATCACACTTCACACGCAGAGCGATTGCAATGGCATCCGAAGTACGCGAATCCAGACGAATTTGGGTAATACCGTCGTCGAACAACAATTCCGAGTAAAAGACTCCGTCCTCGAATTTATAGATAAAAACCTCGCGCAGCTGAATGCCGAACGCTTGTGCAAAAGTTACAAACAAATCGTGAGTAAGAGGTCTGGGCGGCTTAATATGTTCCAATGCGATTGCAATAGATTGTGCTTCAGAAGTACCCACTATAATAGGAATACGACGAGCCCCATCCTCTTCAGCCAGAATAAGTGCATAGGCTCCCGACTGAATCTGGCTATTGGTTAGCCCCTGAACCCGTAATTTTATTTTAGCATCCACAACAGATTATATTTAGTTCCATATTCACAAAAGTAATATTATTTCGGGATTTATTGCAAGAAAAGAATAGCAAGGTATATAAAAAAGAAAAGGTTGTCATCACAACAACCAATCTTCATTGCTAACCTTAAATCTAATACCATGAAAAACACAGTGCAAATATAGCGCTTTTATGCTATGCAGCATAGTTTTCCAACACAAAACATATTAGTTTTAGCAATATTTTAATTAAATACCAGCCCGTTTAAGGGATAGTAACATTCTATTCTTACTATTTTGAATAATTATCCGCCTTTTCTTTCATCCGCTGAACACGCTTTTCCGTTTCAGGATGGCTGGAAAACAGTTGGCGGAACTTAGATGATTTAGGCGCATCTTCGCTTAATGTCAACAGTTTAGCCAATGAATCGTGCATGCTATATGGATCGAAACCATTCGCTACGCTGAATTCAAAGCCATAATCATCGGCTTCATTTTCCTGCTTTTGGGAGTACTGTGCGCCTGCCAATGCCGTTGCCAGGTCACCCAATTGGGAATCAGAGAGTTTAGCTACCACATCGCTTGTTGCTCCGGCAGCATTTTTAGCAGTAGAAGTCATGTAAGCATTTTTCATGGCATCTTTTGAATCGGAATGGAGCACATGACCGATTTCATGACCGATAACCGCCATTACTTCATTATCGTCCATGATCTTCATTAAGCCGCCACATACACGTACACTACCATCGCCACAGGCAAAGGCGTTTACATCTATCACATTGTACACCTTAAAGTTAAGCTTCAGCCCGTCTACCTTAATATCTTTGGTAAGACGTTCCAGGCATTGTCCCATTTCGGTATCGGGACCTGCCACTTCGTTGTGGGTATCCATCCACTCGATATACTCGCGGCTCATATTGGCAATATCAGCATCGCTCAAAGTAATAGCCTTTGCCACATCTGTTGCAGCATTCACCACCTTTTTGGCATTAATCGTTTTTCCTCCGATTTTTAGCTGAGCGGATGCCGTCAGGCTGACACCTGCCAGAAAAGCTAATGATAATAACGTTGTTCTCATAACTCAACTTGTTTATTGCATATAGTTTGTTTGCATTTGTAAAAAACTTTCCAACTGGTTAAATGTAACATCTTTCAGGATGACTTTCTTATTCTTATCCAGTAAATAAATAGTAGGAATGGCTTTGAGGTCATAGATCTCATCATTTTTCAAACTGATAGTATTATCGTACGAATTGATCCAACTCGACGGGACATCCGGTATATGTTTCCTCCAGGCTTCCAGATCCTCGTCCGGATAAACAGCCAGGATTTTCAGTATTTTATTGGTTTGCAGGCTATTGATTATCGGAGAGCTGTCCAACTGACCGGTAATTTCCTTACAAGCATGACAATCGGGATTATAGAAAAAGAGCACCAGATAATCGGCCTTTACATTATATAATGTACCGGTCTGCCCGCCAGCCAATGTATAAGTAAAATCGGTAGCAGGTTCCCCTACCCGGTTCTTCAATGCCAGTTCGAGCAAGTGAGCCGGACGAATCTTGTTGGCATCATCCAGCACAGGGGCGGCAATAATTGCTTCCAATACATTAATATATAGTGATTCATCACGCATGGGCGAATTGGGATCATACAGATACTTTTCATACAAATCTGCCATGTGGGCAAACATCGTACTATCGGTTGTTGCCCTATGCATCATGCTCTTGATAGATGAAGAAGCCACCGGCGGAGTAACATATTGCATCAAATCGATATAATTGGAAACAGCCTGCTCGGTGATCTCCGGCAGGTGAACGTATGTCGTATCGGAAAAGTCAAATTTATCCCAATAATGTTCCACCAAATATTTGGCACGTTCACCCGGATCGGTTATCATACTGGGGTACGGAAACCATTTCAAAAGTTTTGGGTGTCGTATCCTTTTCTTCTGTTTTAACGGTCTGTTGACCGTGACATGAGTTAAAAATCAATACAAATGCCAGCGAACTAAGTATTCTGAGTATCATTCCTTTATGTTTTTGATTGCAAATATAACAGTTACTACAGTTTCAGAGATCACTTTGATCAATTATTTTACACAAAAGCCATCCTGACTTTTTCAACGTATAATCACCTTTTCGGTTTTCTGCCGGTTGGGGGTGGTTACTGTAATCAGAGCGACTTGTTCAGGAATCAATACGCTGAGTGAAACTGAACTCTGCCGGATAGCCTGCTTGCTATATAACAATCTACTATTTAAAGCATGTATTTTTACAGATTCAATCGGATCGTCAATAGGACTGCTCGCCATGACCCTACCGTTGCCGACAAGAATATGTATATCCGAATCCGGTATGTCTTCTTCTTTTATTTCTCCTATTCGCAGGAATAATCTTCCTTCAACAGGGCCGGTCTGATTATCGAATGTATATTCGGGGTTCTCCCTCATATTTTGTAACGTACCCGTAAAGGTATCCTGTAGATAAATATCTTGGAAAGTATCAAAAGTTTCCATCCCGGATAAACGAAGAGTCAGTTTTCCTTTGACATCGGTACGGATACCCAGTTCAATGGGTTCCGACAAATCGCCCAACGTACGGATAGAAGTTGCCTTTCCATCCAACAACGCATATAATACAGCCGGGGTCATGTTGTCTTTCGAGAAGAGAGTCCACATATCCTACTCGCCTGATACCGATTTTTCTCAAACGGGACATACCTCAGGCGGATATGGCTTTGGGCAACCTGATCGCGCAACACATCCATCCGCAGCGTCGCTTCTTCCGGGCCACGGGTGGATCGCGATCGCAGAGTGATATCAGACGTTGTCATCGACATCGAAAAGTTGAATTTAAGACTGGATATCTCTCCCGTTTTCTCTACAATAAAGGATTGCATAGGTGCAATCAGATTCGGATCATCTGAAAAGACTCCCGGATTATAGGCTTCAAACGTTTCATTATCCGTCCATATATAGTAACCGCCTGTTATAGACGGATTCTTTTCTTTAAATTGTCCGAAATCCAGATGTGACATAAAAGGATTCCCCAACAGAACTGTCGTGTAAGTACTTTTATCGTCTTTCACTTCCACATCAAATCCTTCGATTGTCCCGTCTAAAGGCAAATTGTCATTCATTTTTATACACTGCTCATAAGTAAACCGCCCCAGACCGGCACGATCCATTTTATCTGTTTCCCCCAGATAGACACCATGGTAATTCCACATGGAATAGGTTGTACTGTCTTTGGGAAAACGGAAGGACTGCAATTGAGCTTCAGTATCTTCCCCATCATAGACTCCGATAGCGTATCCCAATCCAGGATACAATTCTTCGGTCAATGTATTGAAAGGATTCGAGAAGTCACCTGTCACCTTAGCCGGAGTGTCTTGTGTCTGCGGGTTGGTCGTATTATATTTCATCATATAGACTGCCGGATTCTGCCGTTTTATACTTCCTTCGACAAAATAATCACCGGAATACATGGCACGCAGAGGTGCCGAGACAGTGTACCAACGACCTGGTTTCACATCGAGATCCACTTCTGCAAACCGGTAGTTCAAATAATTCGTACGGGCCACACCGCCTCCCATCTTGAAAAGAATGGTATCGCAAGCGGGACGCAAAGAGAACTTCGTATCATTCTGCTTTTCTTTCTGAAGATTCAGATATTGCTGACTTTTGGCATAGTCGTTTACATTCAACGAGCCTACCGTCGGTTTTTTCAGCAAAGGATAATGCTCCAACAAGGTCGTATGGTTCACATCGATCGATCCGTTGGGAATGATCACATTGGTACATGAACCGGGCACACCATTGTCCCAATTAGGGAAATCGTTCCAGTTGTTGGCCTCCCCTTTGCCGGTCCAGGTGGTTACTTTAGGGAATAAAACAAACTCGTGCGTAGATGCTGCGGTACACCCAACGGAGTTGTTGGCTGTCAACGAAACGGTATAGAATCCCGGAGCATAGTTGTCCAACTTCAATTTCACTGTCTTCGCTGTGGTATCGGCAACGATTACTGTCCCACCAACCATCCAGGTATAACTTGCATAATGGTTATTTTCATTCAGTTGCTCATCTTGATTGGTAATAGTTATATACCCGTCTTCATCCACATCGGAATAACAAAATGCAGTTCTATTGCCGGCCAGTGAAGGTTTAGGGATAATATCGACAGAAGCAGCAAAAGTTAACTTACGGGGCTCTGACATGGCTATACAGGCATAGTTCGGAATACCGTCAAAGGCTCCCTCCTGACCTACCACTAAACGATAATAGCCATTATTAGCTGCTGTAAAATGATCGATCTCAAAACTTGATTTCTCTGTTGTAATTACTCCGGAGGTTACTTTTCCGGTGGCATCAGGAATAGGGTACCACGAGCCGTCACCGTCGGCAGGACTGAACTCCCATCGATAGTCAAGGTCGTTTCCCAAGGTGCCGTCATCGGTATAGGTACCTTGCAGAAAGACCGTACCATAATCTTCTCCACAAACATAACCGCTTACAGACGGTACGAGAGTGACGGGAGGCATGACCAGATAAATATCAATATCATCCATCAGCACATCATTTCCACCGCCGGTACCAAAGTTATTATTGATAACTTCCAGTGTTATGCTTGTTATCCCTATCGGAACAAAGAATTTGAATCCGAACTGTCTCCATCTAACATCATCGTCGATCATATTACCGGGAATAAAATCAGCTAATACCTCTCCGGTATCCGTATTTGTCAATATAAATTTAAGATTCACTTTCTCCAGTCCATTCCAACCTACAAAGCTGGTAAACCAACCTGTAAAAACCAATTCTATATTTCGGCATGCGCCCAGGTTCGTTAGCTGATGAGTATAAAAACGCCCGGGTTCTTCTGTAGCATTCACCGCAACCATATAGCCATGAACTTCATTAGGCTGGTCTTCATAAATATGGTCTATTATCTTTATCCATCCGTTTTTGCCATTTCCATCCGGACTTTCCTTCGTGATCATATAGCCGCCTTCCTTCAGATTTTCATCGTCTTCTTTGTACAGTTCGTAGTCTATTCTAATATTCTCCATAGGAGTTTGCTTTATCTTCGGATCTGCAGGGTCTGTTCCTCCAAAACTTTCCCGGTGTATACGGCGGGCATTTGCCGGAGAAACAACAGCATCCACGCTGCCGCACAGATAACCCGGCTGTAAAGAGTATGCGATTCTCTCCATACCCGGGATAGGTACTCCATTCGCATCACATATTTCTACCCAATAGGTTCTTTCTTTAAACTCTCCTTCCGTATTTCTCTCGTTCTGGACAGACATGGTATATGTCTTTCCGTCAGACAGTATTACAGGATCCACAATATCACCCTCATTAATAAAGCTCTGACTATAATCATACTCGTCCTGATCAGGTAGCGGATTACCTCCCTGTTCACTGGTGTACCATCTATACGTAACCCCGGATATTTCGGGCATATCCATGTGAATGGGCGAAGGTAAATAACCTATTTCGTTTAAACTCTTCATTCCGGGGAGATACACACCGTCGCCTCTTCTGGGATAAGTGGCCTGCTCATTCGTCATATTATCCGGACAAACGAAATAAATTTTCGATTGAGAGACGTCTTCCGGGATGAGTTTAACCGGAACGGAAAAGACAGGCTCACCACCTCCTGTCACCTTAAAGTGGTAATAAATAGGTTCCGTAATAGGAACTGTTACATAATTGGTTGTAAAGTTTCCATTTTCATGAGTTCCAGTAGCTCCAGTATCATTGCAATCGACCCAATCCCCGTTTTCAGTGCGTTTCTGCCATCGGAAAGTGAGCTGACCGGTTAAATTGCCACACGGCATAAGAACCCGTAAGTGTCTGTGTCTTGCCAAATAATACGGAGATTTCCGTCTCTGCAGGCGAAAGTATCTGTGCCGGACTTAATGCCCTTACTTCAATATCATCCAGCGCAAAGGCCTTTCCCCAACCCCAGTCTCCTTCCGCAAGAACAGAAAGCGTGGCAGAGGTAGCGCCTACCGGCACAAAAAAAGTCCATTCCATATTATATCCAAGGGGCGCCACTTCCTCCGCGGATCTTTCCGGTTGTTATCTCCTCTATGTCTCCATTATCGAAACTTACGCGAAATTTGAAATTCTGCGTGGTATTAGGGTTTGTCTCCAGATTGGCGATCCAGGCTTTAAACGACAGTTTCGAACCGGCACACAGATTATAAAGCGTAGTTTCATAAAATCGCATAATTTCACCTTCCTTTGGCCCCTGGCATGCACCAGCAGAAAGTAACCGTTTCCACAATTGGAATGATCCGTTACATTTGTATACCATTCTGTCGTATGTTCACCAGTCTCATCCTGCCAGTGATTCAGGTATACCTGATTGGCTATTATATAATTGCTGACTCCTGGATTGGGACTAGGTCCCTCACTTGTATTCACATATTCATATCCGGGTATATCATACGAGTTATCTCCTTTATAAACAAAATTCTGTGTGGAACCACAGCCACCGAAATCTTCTTTAATCAGATAATCGGAATCCCGGAACACTTGTACGGGTGCAGAGGTCAAAGCTCCTGTAAAATCGGTACCGGTATTATTTCCATCGATAATCGATACCCGGTAATAATATCCGTCTTCCACAGAAGATATATACGTGGCGAAAGTTCCGCTAAGTCCTGTAACCAAGCCGTCCAAATCCGTAATATCTGTCCATCCGCTACTGCCGTTAGCACTTTTCTGCCACCTGTATTTTATGGAAGAACTGATATATTTGTAATCCACTGCAAAGTTCACATTGGAACCGACTGAACTTCCCGTCTCAGGTGATGTGATAGTTGCAAATGATTCATAGCCGGTAAGAGATATATCATCCAGGCCAAGCCATAGATTTTCTCCTACGGACGAGATACGTATTTTAATGGTACTTCCTGAATAATTGCCAGGGATGTAAAACAATAATTCTCTTTCTTCCCAGCCATCGCTTACCTCAGATGCTGCGGAATCCATTACAGTGCCTTCAGCGTTTTTCACCTCCAGTTTAAATTGATTACCCGCCACTCTTCCCCAAAGGGCCACCTGCCATGCGTTAAGAGAAAAAGATTTTCCTTTCATGTCCTGCGCTACCTGAATAACGGCTTCATAAAGGGTTTTCTCTGTCCCTGTCTTATTCACAGCATACATAAAATAGCCTCTTGATTTGTCATTCGGAAAACTATGGTCGTAAAAAGCTTCTTTGCCACTTCCGTCTCCGAAGCCCCATTTCCATTCTTCACTCGGAAATCCGGGAAGAGGTAAGTGCCATCCGGCCAGTTTAGTGATCGCATATAAGGCAGCACCATCTTTATCCAGCTTAATCGGCCTTATGCCGTAATCATGTTCAACTTTGTCTCTGTTGTCATCAGGGTTATCAAGTTCTCCGTAAGTAAAATCCGTTGTCATAGCCAACTGCGAACCAGCCAGCATCCACCAGTCGCCCGAAGCTCCGATAGAAGACCAACTTCCGCCGAAATCTTCCTTTAACAGATATTCGGTGGCAGTGTATTTTACCGTTATTATATCCGAATACAACGTTTCACCACCGGCAGTAACCTTAAGCCGATAATAGACATCTCCCTCCGTACTTTCCGCCGCCGGAGTGAACTCGGCTGTAAAAGACGTTGCGTTTCCCGATCCTGTCACTCCCGTACCGGTAGCCGCATTCCACGAACTTCCGTTGTATTTTTGCCAGGTATAAGAATAATTTCCACTGCCTAAAGGATTAGCATATTTTGCTTGAAAAGGTGTAGCAACCTGTGTGTTTATTTTCGTATAAATGTTCAATGAGGCAGGAGAGATTATTTGTATTGCCTTCATGGTCACCGCAATATCATCTACTCCAAATTTGTGCATTTTATCATCATATCCCCATTTATCAACAATACTGAAAATAATTTCGCCATTCTCCTTTGCCACAACAGAATATGACCAAAATTTCCAATATACACTCGCATCATAAAACAGATCCGATGTTTCTGTCTGACCGCCCAGCCCCGTACCCGTAGCCTGTATCTCAAAATTATATCCGGCGTCTACATTTTTATAATAAACACCAAACGTAACTAGCTCTCCTTTCTTTACATAAGGGATAGTAGCGGCATAGATCTTTTTCGGGTCAGTACCGGCTTCCTTCACGGCAAAAAGATAATATCCTCCTCCTGTATGATCGGGATGATCGTAACCATGACCAACCACATTTGAATTTTTTGTAATGATGCACTCTCCGGCATTACCGGCCATATTTTGAACAGTAGCATAGTTGAAATCATAGAAATTCCAAAAACCCGGATCAGGTAATATGTAATCGTCGCTGAAGCTGGCTCTCTCAAAATCCTCTTTGACAACATCCACTTTTGTTGCCTGCTGTGCTTTTATCGATCCACCTATCAACAATAATCCCAGGAACAGAATGAATTGTATATGTTTAAAACAAATTGTCTTTCTTGAAATATTTTTCATAACCCCTATACTTATTTAGAATATGATTGACTGATTCCTGATCAGAATATTCGAGTTGTTTTTTGTCTCCGGTGTAGCAGACTTGCTAGCAGTCTCTATAAGCTCGGATTTATGTTTCGGTAGAACGGGCGATCCCATAGAGATCATTTTTTCTATATTCAGTTTGTACCAGTTATTCCGAAGCACACCGAAACGTCCATATCCTCCAACACCTCCTGCTTCAGTAACGGAAAAATGTTCGATAGGCACTTCATAATAGATTTCGCCGTTTTTATAGAAGGAAAGATTGGCCGATTCGGCCGGTTTCTCATATTCCCATTTAGAGAAGTTGAAGTCAGGATGTTCGTCTTTAAACTGTTTGATAGCTTCAAGAATACCGTCCCTAAGATAAATATGAATATGGTCCGTTGTTTTGGCAGAAGCATAGATTGCCACATCCTCCGGACGGAGAATAAAAAAGGTACTTCCGTCTTTATTATAGTTATTATATTTATA
>JAJPZM010000428.1 GCA_021204335.1 Parabacteroides sp.
AATATGTCGTTAGTACTGGATATAATCATATTGATTTATACAGTAAGAACGGTGTTTACTGGAAAAGGTATTTAAAATGGCAAAGGAAGGTTTATTTTACAAGTTCCTGCTGTGGCGGGACAAGTATATTAAGGAAAAGCATTTTATTCTGGTCGTCAGTTTTCTGGTCGGGATCTGTACGGCGGCTTCCGCTATTATCCTGAAGCAGTTGATTCATTTGATCCAGCATTTGCTGACCGGTAATTTTAATGAGAGCGGGGTGAACTACCTCTATCTGCTGTATCCGGTAATAGGTATCCTGCTGGCGGGGCTGTTTGTTAAATATATCGTGCGCGACGATATCAGCCATGGGGTAACGAAGATACTCTATGCTATCTCGCAACGTAAAAGCCGCATCAAGCCTCATAATGTTTGGTCGTCTATTGTGGCCAGTTCTGTGACCATCGGTTTCGGTGGATCGGTAGGGGCGGAGGCGCCTATTGTGCTGACGGGTGCCGCTATCGGTTCAAACCTGGGACGTCTGTTCCGGATGGAGCAAAAGACTTTGATGCTGCTGGTGGGGTGTGGTGCCGCCGGTGCCATTGCCGGTATCTTCAAGGCACCTATCGCCGGACTGGTGTTCGTGATCGAAGTGTTGTTGCTCGACCTGACAATGACGTCGGTGTTGCCTTTGCTGATTTCGTCGGTAACGGCTGCTACGGTATCTTATGTTTTTACGGGGACAGAAGCGATGTTTAAATTCTCCCAAACCGAGGTTTTTGAGATCGAACGTATTCCGTATGTGCTTCTGCTGGGTGTTTTCTGCGGATTGGCCTCTTTGTATTTTACCCGTGTGATGAACAGGGTGGAAGGCATGTACCGCCGACTGGGCGTTTACTGGAAGAAGTTCTTGCTGGGGGGCGTGATGTTGAGTATCCTTATTTTTCTTTTTCCGCCGCTTTACGGTGAAGGGTATGATACGATCGGTTCTTTGTTGAACGGGCAGTTCTCCCATATTATGGACAAGAGTTTGTTCTATGATCTCAACGATACTTACTGGGGCATTCTAGTCTTCCTATTCCTTATCCTGCTGACAAAAGTCTTTGCTTCGAGTGCGACCAATGCCGGTGGGGGTTGCGGTGGTATATTTGCACCGAGTTTGTATCTGGGATGTATTTCGGGATTCCTTTTTGCCCATGCGTCCAACTATTTCCCCTTTACAATGTATATTTCAGAAAAGAACTTTGCCTTGCTGGGCATGGCGGGAATCATGTCGGGGGTTATGCATGCACCGCTTACCGGCGTTTTCCTGATTGCAGAGCTTACCGGTGGATACGATCTTTTCTTGCCTTTGATGATCGTTTCGATCAGTTCATATATTACTATTCTGATGTTCGAACCCCACAGTATCTATTCGATGCGTCTGGCACAGAAAGGGGAATTGCTTACTCATCATAAAGACCGTGCCGTATTGACTTTGCTGAATACGGACAGTGTGATTGAGAAAGACTTTCAGACAGTAGCTCCGGAAATGTCGTTGGGTGATATGGTAAAGGTGATTGCCAAGAGCGGACGAAATACGTTCCCTGTTATCGATGGAAAGGGAGTTTTGTTGGGGATTGTCATGCTGGATAATATCCGCAACATTATGTTCCGTCCGGAGTTATATAACAGGTTCCATGTATCCAAGTTCATGGTATCGGCACCGGCCAAAATAAAGATCGGTACACCGATGGAGCAGATCATGGGTATCTTCGACGATACGAAAGCCTGGAACCTGCCGGTTGTGGACGAGGAAGGACGTTATGTCGGATTTATGTCGAAGTCGAAAATATTTAATTCATACCGTGAAGTATTGGTAGAAAACTTTTCAGGAGATTAAAAGATGGAAAAGAAAGATTTACGAATTGTATATATGGGCACTCCCGATTTTGCGGTGGAGAGCCTGCGCACCCTGGTTGAGGGTGGTTATAATGTAGTAGGAGTCATCACGATGCCGGATAAACCTGTCGGGCGTCATGGCAGTGTTTTGCAGGGAAGTCCTGTAAAGGAATATGCTTTATCACAAAATCTTCCGGTGTTGCAGCCGGAGAAGCTGAAAGATGAAACTTTTCTCGACGAATTGCGTGCCTTGAAGGCCGATTTGCAAATAGTAGTCGCTTTCCGCATGTTGCCTGAAGTGGTGTGGAATATGCCTCGCTTCGGAACGTTCAACCTGCATGCCTCCTTGTTGCCCCAGTATCGCGGTGCAGCTCCGATCAATTGGGCGGTAATCAATGGTGATACCGAGACCGGTGTCACTACTTTCTTCCTGACCCACGAGATCGATACCGGTAAGATCATTCGCCAGAAACATTTGCCGATAGCCGATACCGATAACGTAGGAAACGTGCACGATGTATTAATGAAAATGGGGGCAGGGTTGGTTACAGAAACTGTCGATCTTTTGCTGGCTGGAAAGGTTGACGCTATCCCACAGGAAGAATTCTTCAAAGATGCATCTGAATTGCGTCCTGCACCGAAGATATTTAAAGATACTTGCCGAATCGATTGGAACCAACCATTAAAGAAAATATACGATTTCATCCGCGGTTTGTCTCCCTATCCTGCTGCCTGGACAGAGTTGGTAGCTCCTGATGGCAGTCGCCAGGCTTTGAAAATATATAAAACGGAAAAGCATCCGGCATCTCATTCCGATGCGATCGGCTCTATCCATACCGATGCAAAAAGTTATATCGATATAGCTGTGGTCGACGGTTATCTCCGTTTACTAACGCTTCAATTAGCTGGAAAGAAACGCATGGAAGTAAAAGACTTTCTGAATGGAAACAAGCAGATTGGTGGATATACAATAGATTGATAGAGAGATTGGAAAATAAGAAAGAGGAAGTTACTGCTTCCTCTTTTTCCTGTTTATTTAAAAACCATCACTCTTTCATTCAGTGGTTTAAATTCTTTCTCTCCCGGTTCTTTGATGGGGGTTCCGAATGGCATCTGTGCAATTAGTTTCCAGTTCGGACTTATATTCCATGTATTTCCTACCTTTTCATCGATCAGTGGATTATAGTGTTGTAAGGAAGCGCCTAATCCGGCATCTTCCAGCATCGTCCATATCGTGAACTGGTGCATGGCCGATGTCTGCTGCGACCATACCGGGAAATTATCTTTGTAACTGGGAAATGCTTTCTGCAAATATTCTACGACAGCCATGTCTTCGTAGAACAATAATGTTCTATATCCGCAATCGAAGCTCGTATTTATCTTATCGAGTGTTTTTCCGAAAGCCTCGGCTGGGACAATGGTTCTCAATATTTCTTTTGTAATATCCCATAACTTTTTATGTTGGTCACCTAATAAAATAACAACTCTCGACGATTGCGAGTTGAAAGCCGAAGGCACATGCATGACTGCATAATCGACAATTTCTTTAATTTCATTATCTGAAATAGGAGAGCTGTTCGTTATATTATAATAGCTTCTTCTATTTTTTATTGCTTCTTTAAAATCTCTGGCCATAATATTCTAGGTATTTTGTGTTTATTCTATATATTTTTAGAACCTGTATCAGGGTTATTTTGTTGTGCGAATCAGATAGATAAAATTTATTGCTGATTTATGTGGTATAATTAAAAATAATTTCTACCTTTGCACCCTGTAAAGAGAGAAACTCTATTAGAATCTTCGTTCTGATCATGATGCTAGTTCGGAAGGGAAGACAGATAGCAGGAGTTGTAATTAATTTATTGCGTTAATAAAAAAAGAAGATAGCAATGTCTAAAATTTGTCAAATTACCGGAAAAAAAGCAATGGTTGGCAACAACGTTTCTCACTCTAAGAGAAGAACGAAACGTAAGTTTAATGTTAACCTGTTTACTAAGAAGTTCTACTGGGTAGAACAGGATTGTTGGGTTAGCCTGAATATTTCAGCCGCAGGCTTGCGTACTATCAATAAGCTGGGCTTAGACGCAGCAATTAAAATGGCAGCTGAAAAAGGTTATTTAAACGCTTAATTTGGAGGAAAATAAGAAATGGCAAAGAAAGCAAAAGGTAACAGAGTTCAGGTTATTCTAGAATGTACTGAACATAAAGAAAGTGGTATGCCGGGAACATCCAGATATATCACAACAAAGAATAGAAAAAATACAACTCAGCGATTGGAATTGATGAAATACAATCCGATTCTGAAGAAGATGACTTTACACAAAGAAATTAAGTAATAGGAGATTTTAAACGATGGCAAAAAAGCAGTTGCAACATTTAAGAAAGGTGACGGCCGTACTTATTCAAAAGTAATTAAAATGGTTAAGTCTCCGAAAACTGGTGCTTACATCTTCCAGGAAGAAATGATTCCGAACGAAGCAGTAAAAGATTATTTCGCTAAATAATTTTTTCTATAAAACATATTAAAAGAGGCTCTTCATAATTGGGGAGCCTCTTTTTTTGCTATTTTTGTAAAAAAAGAACGGTTTATATGCGGTTAAATATGAAAGACATACAATCCATCATCCGGATAGCAAAAGATATCTATGGGGAAGGAGTGGAGGTTTATCTATTCGGTTCCCGTACGGATGACAGGAAGCGAGGAGGAGATATAGATCTGTTAGTCCGCACACCCTCTGAAAAGAAGGGAGTCTTGGCTCGTATACGCATGATCGCCCGTTTGAAACAAATTTTAGGTGACCAGAAAATCGATGTGATAGGTGACCATGAAGACTCTTTGGTCGCAAGGGAAGCATTAACGACAGGCATACGACTGATATGACAAATAGAAAACAGGAATTGATAGAACGTTTGAATCGTGAGTTTGATATTTGCGACCGGCATATCCAGCGTATAGATGAGGTATTGGATGCGATGCATACAGATATTCCGATATCTGTTGATTGTTATATGAATTTGGATGAGAATCAAATCCGTTGTATGGATCAATTTATTTTTCGTTTCTCTAAACTTCAAGATGCGATGGGTGCCAAGATATTCCGTTATGTATTGGAATATTTGGATGAAGATGTATCCTCGTTGCCGATGAGGGATATTTTGAACCGTTTGGAGTGTTATCGTTTAATAGATAATGCGGAAGAATGGGGATATATCCGGGAATTACGGAATGAGATTGCCCACGATTATCCTTTGTTGGAGAATGATGTTGTTTCCGTTTTAAATGAATTAATATCCAAGTTGTCAGTATTGAAGGGTATTTATAAACGAATGAAAGCTGCCGTCTGAAAGGAATGAGAATATATTAAACCGGAAGTATGTGCAGGAATTCAAATATTTTTCTACTTTTGTATGGGCATTTCCTGGATGCTCCCAAAAGATTGTATAATAATAAGATTAATAATATAAACAATTAAGAACCATGAGATTTGATGTATCCAGCACTGCGCTGTTATCCCGTTTGCAGTCTATCAGCAAAGTTATTGCGTCTAAGAATTCTTTACCTATTCTTGACAGTTTTCTGTTTGACCTTGACGGTAATAAATTGACTATAACAGCTTCGGATGCTGAAACACGTCTGGTTACTTCTGTGGAGGTGATGAATGCAAAGGGAACCGGACTTTTCGCCGTTTCTGCCAAAATCCTGCTCGACCCGTTGAAAGAGCTTCCGGAGCAGCCGCTTACTTTCGATATCAATGATGAAAACCTGGAAATCTTTATCCATTTCCAGAACGGAAAATATAATTTCATCGGACAGAAAGGGGATACTTATCCGCAACAGAAACCGCTCAACGATAATGCGATTGCCATTACCGTCGATGCACAGATGTTGCTGAACGGTATCAGCCGCTCGCTTTTTGCAACGGCCGACGATGAGCTTCGTCCGGTTATGAACGGCGTTTATTTCGATATACATACAGACGACCTTACGTTTGTAGCTTCCGACGGACATAAGCTGGTGCGTTTACGCAATCTTGCGGTGAAATCGCCGGAAAGGGCTTCCTTTATCCTGCCTAAGAAGCCGGCTAATCTTTTGAAGAGCGTGCTGGCTAAGGAAACCGAAATGGTCAGCATCAAGTTCGATGACAATAATGCTTACGTGAACTGCACGAACTTTGAAATGGTTTGCCGCCTGATCGAAGGACGTTATCCGAACTATAACAGCGTGATCCCGCAGGATAACCCATTCAAAGTGACTATCGACCGCGTTTCGTTCCTGAATGCCTTGAAGCGTGTGTCTGTTTTCTCCAATCCGGCAAGCAGCCTGGTTAAGTTGCAGTTGAAGGAGAGCGAAATGGTGGTGTCTGCACAGGATATCGATTTCTCGACTTCTGCGGAAGAAAAGATTGTCTGCCAGTTTGATGGAACAGAGTTGAACATTGGTTTTAAAGCTACTTATCTGATTGAAATATTGAGTAACATCAATTCGGAAGAAGTGATACTGGAATTGGCTGATCCTTCGCGTGCAGGTTTAATCATCCCTGCTGAAAACGAGGAGAACGAAGACCTGTTGATGCTTCTTATGCCGATGATGTTGAATGACTAATTAAAATGAAATGCAATTAAACTTAAAGAATCCGTTAGTCTTCTTCGACCTGGAGACAACGGGTATTAATATCGTAAAAGACCGTATCGTTGAAATCTCTTATGTAAAGGTTCACCCTAACGGCAAGGAAGAGACGAAAACGAGACGTATCAATCCGGAAATGCCGATTCCACCGGAGTCGACCGCCATTCATGGCATTACGGATGAAGATGTAAAAGACTGTCCGACCTTTAAAGAAATAGCCAAATCGCTGGCTGCGCAGATCGAAGGATGCGACCTTGCCGGCTATAACTCCAACCGCTTCGATATTCCTTTGCTGGCAGAAGAGTTCCTGCGTGCAGGTGTGGATATCGACCTAAATAAACGTAAGTTTGTCGATGTGCAGACGATCTTCCATAAGATGGAACGGCGCACGCTTTCGGCTGCCTACAAGTTCTATTGCGACAAGAGCCTGGAAAATGCCCATATGGCAGAAGCGGATACGATGGCTACTTACGAGATACTGAAAGCGCAGCTCGACCGTTATCTGGAGTTGCAGAACGATATCGATTTCCTTTCCAAATATTCCAGCTTTACCAATAATGTGGACTTTGCCGGCCGTATGATTTATAATGAGGATGGCAAAGAAGTCATCAACTTTGGTAAATACAAAGGGAAATTGGTGGAAGAGGTGTTGAAAACAGATCCCGGCTATTACTCCTGGATCATGAACGGCGATTTCCCGCTGAATACGAAGAAGGTACTTACCGAAATCAAATTAAGAGGTTTTAATTCGAAATAAGCAATGAATAACTTTGAGTTTGCCAATCCCGTAAAGGTAGTGTTCGGGAAAGGAACGATTGCCCGTCTGTCTGCTTTGGTTCCTGCCGGAAGCAAGGTGCTGATGGTTTACGGAGGCGGAAGCATTAAGAAGAACGGTATCTACAACCAGGTGACAAAGGCGCTGAAAGGCTTTGAAGTAACGGAGTTTCCGGGTATCGAAGCCAATCCGCACTACGAAACCTGCATGAAAGCCGTAGAGATCGTTAAAGAGAAAAAGATTGACTTCCTGCTGGCAGTAGGAGGCGGTTCGGTGATCGATGCCACTAAATTTATTGCAGCCGCTTATTATTACGAAGGGGAGCCCTGGGATATCTTTTCGAAAGGCGGGACGATTAAAAAAGCATTGCCTTTGGGTGTGGTGCTGACGTTGTCGGCTACCGGTTCGGAGATGAACGAACGTTCTGTTATCTCACGTGTCGAGACACGCGAGAAACTGAACTTTGCCAGCCCGTTGGTATTCCCTCAGTTTGCGATACTTGATCCGGAAGTGACTTACTCGCTGCCTGCCCGCCAGGTAGCCAATGGAGTGGTCGATTCGTTTATCCATGTGGTGGAACAGTATCTGACCTATCCGGTCAATGCGAAAGTGCAGGATGCTTTCTCCGAAGGGTTGATGAAGGTGATCTATGAAGAAGGTACCAAAGTACTGGATCATCCGAACGATTATGATATACGTGCCAACCTGATGTGGGCTGCGACGAATGCTTTGAACGTATGGATCGGACAGGGCGTGCCGCAGGACTGGTCTTCTCACCGTATGGGATATGCGCTGACTGTCCAATTCGGTCTGGATCATGCACAGACTCTGGCCATCCTTTTGCCGGGCGTGATGACCTATATGTTCAAAGAAAAACAAGTGAAGCTGGCCCGTATGGGAGAGGTTGTCTTTGGTATAACCGAAGGGACGGAAGAAGAGCGTGCCCGCAAAACGATTACAGCCTGCGAAGAGTTTTTCCGCCAGATGGGATTGAAAACCCGCCTGAGTGAATGCGGTATTAAGGAAAGCGACCTGGATGCATTGGCTGCTCCGGTCGACAAGCAGGGCTGGCATCTGGGCGAACATCAAAATATTGACAGTAAGGTAACACGTGACATCTTAATGCTGCGTTTATAAGGGAAAACGATGCTGAAAGGTAAACATATCATATTAGGAATTACAGGAAGTATAGCGGCTTACAAAGCCGCTTATATTGTCCGTGCACTAGTAAAAAAAGGAGCTGAAGTGCAGGTGGTGATTACTCCTGCCGGAAAAGAGTTTATCACCCCGATAACACTCTCAGCGTTGAGCAGTAACCCGGTTATCAGCGAGTTTTTCTCTAACCGCGACGGTTCGTGGCATAGCCATGTCGACCTGGGACTGTGGGCAGATGCCATGCTGATTGCTCCGGCTACGGCTTCCACTATCGGCAAGATGGCAAACGGGATTGCGGATAATATGTTGGTGACGACCTATCTGTCGTGCAAAGCGCCGGTATTCATCGCTCCGGCAATGGATCTGGATATGTTTGCCCATCCCTCTACCCAGCAAAACCTGGATCGTTTGCGCTCGTTCGGCAATCATATCATCGAACCTGCCGAAGGTGAACTGGCAAGCCATCTGGTAGGCAAGGGCAGGATGGAAGAACCGGACAAAATCATAGCAGTCCTGGAAGATTTCTTTGCTTCCCAAACCGTGCTTGAAAAAAAAAAGATTGTAATAACAGCCGGCCCGACGTACGAAAAGATTGATCCCGTCCGTTTTATAGGTAACTATTCTTCCGGGAAGATGGGTTTTGCATTGGCGGAAGTCTGTGCACAGCAAGGGGCGGAGGTCACGTTGATTGCCGGCCCGGTATCGTTGGCAACCACGCATCCTGGCATACACCGGATCGATGTGGAGTCGGCAGAAGAAATGTATGAAGCGGCTATGGCTGCTTATCCGAAGGCGGATGCCGGCATCTTGTGTGCTGCGGTTGCTGATTACCGTCCGGAGGTACAGGCTGACGAAAAGATCAAACGGGAAAGTAAAGGCGATATGACGCTTCACCTGGTTCCGAACAAAGATATTGCCGCCTCTTTAGGTGCAATCAAGCGGGAGGGACAGGTATTGGTCGGTTTTGCATTGGAGACAAACAATGAAGCAACCAATGCCGAAAGCAAGTTGAAGCGGAAAAACCTCGATTTCATCGTATTGAATTCACTTCGTGATGCAGGTGCCGGTTTCCGTTGCGATACCAATAAGATATCCATCATCGACAACAAGGGAGAATCGACCGCTTATCCGCTGAAAAGCAAACAAGGGGTGGCCGCTGATATCGTAAACAAGTTGGCAACATTATTGAAATGAAAATGATTAAGAGACTGTTATTCCTGTTCCTTTTAGGGACGATACCGTTTACCGGCAAAGCGCAAGAACTGAATGCCCAGGTCAAAATCAACCGGGATAAGATCCAGGGGACATTGACTGTATTTGAGACGTTGGAAAAAGCGTTGACCGAGTTTATCAATAACCGGAAATGGACGGATGCAACGTTTGCCGTAAACGAGCGGATTGACTGTACTTTTAACATCATCATCAATGAGATGCCTTCCGACAACAGTTTTAAGTCGGAGATACAGATTCAGGCTCGACGCCCGGTTTATAATTCAACCTATACGACGACGTTGCTCAACTTCCGCGATACCCAGCTCGATTTCGATTATACGGAGTACGAGCCTTTGGAGTTTGCCGAAAATACATTGAACAGCAACCTGATCGGAACGCTTGTTTTCTATATCTACACGATTATCGGACTCGATTTCGACAGTTTCTCTCCGAAAGGTGGAACCGCTTTCTACCAGCGAGCCCAGCGGATCGTAAACCTGGCGCAGGCACAGGCTTCTTGGAATGGGTGGAAGGCTTTCGATAGCGACCGTAACCGCCATGCGGTGGCAACCGCTTTAACGGATAATATCTCGGATGCCTTTCGCGATATGTGGTATAACTACCATCGTAAAGGACTCGATGAAATGGCGGCTAATGCTGATCGCGGACGTACAACCATCATCGAATTGCTGCCTACGTTGGAGGAGATAAAGAAAACTCGTCCGACTTCTGTCTTGTTTCAGATGTTTGCCGACGCCAAACTGGATGAAGTGGTCGCTATCTATTCAAAAGCAACGACAACCGAGAAGCAGGAGGGATACAAGATGCTTTCCAACCTGTATCCGGCAATGACTACCCGTCTGGAAGCACTAAAAAAATAAAAAACAGTTATGCTGAAATCTTTATTTATACAGAACTTTGTCTTAATAGATAGCCTGGATATTCAGTTTGAGAACGGCTTTTCGGTGATTACCGGTGAAACGGGAGCCGGAAAGTCTATTATTTTAGGAGCCTTGTCGCTCGTGCTTGGTCAGCGGGCGGATGGCAAGAGCATTAAAAACGGCTCCGATAAATGTGTGATAGAAGCGACCTTCGACGTATCCCAATATAAGCTGGAAGAGTTTTTCCATGTGAATGACCTGGAATATGATCCGGCCATTTGCATCCTTCGCCGCGAGCTGTTCGCTTCCGGTAAATCACGTGCTTTCGTAAACGATTCTCCGGTCTCACTTACTGTGATGAAAGAGTTGGGTAACCGTTTGATCGATATCCATTCGCAGCATCAGAACCTGTTGCTGGGCGATAACCGTTTCCAGCTTAGGGTAATCGATGTAATGGCTGAAAATGATATTTTACTGATCTTATACAGGACGGAATACCAACGTTATCAATCGCTGAAAAGGGAACTGAAAGAGGTGATCGCCAAAGCGGATCAGAACCGTCAGGAAGAGGATTATATCCGTTTTCAGTTGGAACAACTGGCAGAGGCGCATCTGGTAGCCGGTGAGCAGGAAGAACTGGAAACGGAGCTGGAAACACTATCGCATGCCGAAGACATTAAAAGTTCGTTATACAAAATAACCGAATTGCTGAACGGGGAAGAGCAGGGAAGCGTCCAACTGATTAAGGAAGCCCTTTCGACTGCCGATTCCCTGGAACGATATTATCCGAAAGCCAAAGAAATAGCCGAGCGTCTGCGCTCTGCTTATATCGACCTGAACGACCTGGCATCGGAGACGGATGTCCTGAAAGAAGATGTGGAGTTCAGCCCTGAACGCCTGGAATGGGTGAACGAACGTTTGAACGTGTTGTACACGTTGGAACAGAAACATCGTGTCTCCACCGTAGAAGAACTGATTGCCATACAGGACAAATACACCGGGCAACTTCGTGAGATCGACTCGTTTGACGAGCAGATTGAAGCGATAAAAGGGCAACTGGATATTTCCCATCAGGAATTGCTCCAGCAGGCTGCCGTATTGAGCGAACAACGTAAAATAGCATCTAAAGCAATTGAAAAGCAATTGGTGGAGATGGTTATCACATTGGGAATGCCCAATGTACGCTTTGCCGTTGACTTTGTTGCCCGTCCCGAACCGGAAAGCGATGGAATGGACGATATCCGTTTTCTTTTCTCTGCCAATAAGAGCGGGGAGTTGCAACCGGTAGCACAGACAGCTTCCGGTGGTGAGATATCCCGTCTGATGTTGTGCATAAAAGCAATGATTGCCGGTTTCACTGCACTTCCCGCTATTATTTTTGATGAAGTCGATACGGGTGTTTCCGGTGATATTGCCGATAAAATGGGGGATATCATGCGTGATTTAGGAACAAAAATGCAGGTGATAACCATTACCCACTTGCCCCAGATTGCCGCCAAAGGTAAAGATCATTTCTTTGTTTATAAAGAAGATACGGCAGAACGTACAATCACTCAAATCAAGAAGTTAAGTAAGGAAGAGCGTGTCAAAGAGGTTGCCCGCATGCTTAGCGGAGCATCACTTACAAGTGCTTCGATTGCCAACGCGAAAGAGTTGCTGAAGGCCAAACGTTGATATCGGCGTTTAAACCATTTCTCACCCGATGGGTCTTAGTAGTAATTACTAACTAAAAACGAAAAGTCATGAAACGGATTAGCTTACTTTGTTTGTTGAT
Source organism: Parabacteroides sp. (assembly GCA_021204335.1). Taxonomy (GTDB): domain Bacteria; phylum Bacteroidota; class Bacteroidia; order Bacteroidales; family Tannerellaceae; genus Parabacteroides. The sequence continues at coordinate 12,285 of JAJPZM010000428.1, forward strand.
TTTAATGTGCAGTTTGCCGGGGCAAGCCCAGTTTTGGATCAGTTTTGGTTGGAATGAGCCACATTGCCAGAACTGCCTGTGGATGGAACAGGCTTTGCGTCTGAATGGGAGACAGGCTGCCGACTATCATAACATTATCCATAAATACGGGCAGAAGATAGAGAAGGAAGCCCGTAAGCATTATCGTTACTGGGATCAGTCTGCCAAGAAGATATTCAATCTGCGTATGGAACGCGACCGCCGGTTGCAACGTATCCTTAGCCCGGCACAATTCCGCCAATATGTCGGCTTCGTTCGCGAACGTCCGCAGCGCATCCATGATTACCAGGGCTGGTATAACAACCCTCATTATCTTGAATACCGTCCGACGAATATTTGCTGGCGTTACGAAGATCATTACTGGCATTGCCAATGGGAATACGCCGGCGGACGATGGAATGGACGTTTTGATGACGGCAAATGATATCCGGGCAAGTATGACCGCCCTAACCATGCCCCGAATCATAATCATGCCCCTGCTCCTGATCAGCATTTCAATAAACCGTTCAAGCCGCATAACGACCGTTACGACAAGGACAGAAGACCCGATAACCGTAAGGATCGCGATAGCAACAGGAACAGGGATAACAAGCGCAAAAAAGAGAAAGAGAAGAAAGACAATAAACGTCAGGAAAGCAAACGTCCCGAATATTATCGCAGAAGCTAAAAAAATGTTACTTTTGCATTACAGTAAAGCAACGGAATGTTCAGAGTCAATAAGCAAAAATTATTATTTATAGCCGGCTGTGTATGGATCATAGCCGGTGTAAATATCCTGCGTATTGGAATTCTTACGTGGATGCATGATGCCCATTATTCGGTGCTGAAGATAGGAGAGGCAGTTATTGTATTTCTGTTGTTCCTTAATTTGTGTTTCTACGTTTGTTCAGAAAGCATAGCCATCGTATTTCCCAAAAAGGAGAGAAGAATTGTCCTTTCTCTTTCCTTGATGCCAAAGGTTGGATCGTGATGATTTTTATGATCACTTTAGGCGTAGGAATCCGCCATTCCGGGCTTCTTCCGGATTCTTTTATTTCTGTTTTTTATACAGGTCTCTCTTCCGCCCTCATCATAACCGGTATATTATTTTTGATTCAAAGCATAAAACGGCAAAAACAGTAGATAGTATGCTGTATTGTTTTAGAGATTCTTTTTCAGTAACTCTTTCATGTGTCTGACAATTTCCATACCACCAAACTGTCCGTATCCTGGGATTACAATTTCTGCCGTTGGATATCTGTCCAGGACTTTATCTATTGTTACCGGCCATTCTTCGATAACGGCGTCTGATAGATTACCAAGGATTGTCCAGGTTGTATCTTTTAACATACAACCGGCAAAAAGAATTTTCTCTTGAGGAATCCACACAATAATATTATCGGAAGAATGCCCACCCCCTAAATAAGCACATTCCAAAGTCAAATTTCCTAATTGCAGCGACAATGAATCGCGAAAACCAACTTCGGGTACAGGTAATCCTTTCTCTTTAGCTATCTTGATAGTCATTTGGTTGGCATACGACTTGACTCCTTTCTTTTGTAAATAATCGAGTCCGCCCAGGCAATCATCGTGCCAGTGATTAGGGATAAATCCGACTAACTGTAAGTGGAGAGAGTCTGTCATCCAGTTTACAAGTGTCTCCGTTTGCTCATTGTTGGCAGGGGTATCAAGCAAAAAGGCTTTTCCTTGATTGACTACGATCAGCCCGTTGGACGAGACGCATCCCCAATTTCCCATCTCCAGTTCTGAAACATGAATGTAAGCGTTATGGGATATCTTTATCACTTCTATATCCGGA
>JAJPZM010000298.1 GCA_021204335.1 Parabacteroides sp.
CAATAAAAAAATGAAACTTTTACAAGAGAAACTAGCAAAGTATGGTGCCCCTCAGAAAGCAATGGCAGCAGGTATTTACCCTTATTTCAGAATGATCGAAAGCGATCAGGACACAGAGGTAATGATCAGCGGCAAAAAAGTCTTGATGTTTGGTTCTAATGCTTATTTAGGATTGACAAACCATCCTAAGGTAAAAGAAGCAGCTATTGAAGCCATCAAGAAGTATGGTACGAGTTGCGCCGGTTCGCGTTTTCTGAATGGTACGCTTGATATCCATATCGAATTGGAAAAACGTCTGGCAGAATTTGTTGGAAAAGAAGACGCAATCGTATATTCTACGGGATTCCAGGTAAATCTGGGAGTTGTATCCTGCCTGACAGGACGTGAGGATTATATTTTATGGGACGAACTGGATCATGCATCCATTATCGAAGGCCATCGTTTATCATTCTCTACAAAACTGAAATACAAACATAACGACATGGATTCGCTGGAAAAACAACTCCAGAAATGCGAACCCGACAAGGTGAAACTGATCGTTACCGATGGTGTATTCAGTATGGAAGGTGACATTGCCAAACTTCAGGAAATCGTAGCTTTGGCTAAAAAGTACAACGCAAGTGTCATGGTTGACGAAGCACACGGTCTGGGCGTGCTTGGAGACCACGGACGCGGAACTTGTAATCATTTTGGGGTTACAAACGACGTGGACCTCATCATGGGTACATTCAGTAAATCCCTGGCATCTATCGGAGGATTTATCGCTTCTGACAAAGAAACCATTAATTACCTTCGTCATAACTCCCGTTCGTACATATTCAGCGCAAGTAACACACCATCGGCAACAGCTGCTGCAGGTGCCGCACTCGATATCATGCTGAACGAACCGGAACGCATCAAACATCTGTGGGATCTGACTCATTATGCATTGGATGGTTTCCGTAACATGGGTTGCGAAATCGGACATACTGCTACACCGATCATTCCGCTGTTTATCCGCGACAACGATCTGACATTCCTTATCGTTAAGGAATTGTTTGAAGCCGGAATCTTCGTAAACCCGGTGGTTCCGCCGGCTGTTGCCCCCGAAGACACACTGATCCGTTTCTCTTTGATGGCTACCCATACAAAAGAACAATTGGACTACGCACTCGAAGCAATACACAAAGTATTTAAAAGTCACGATTTAGTGAAATAAATCGTACTACACTTATAATTAAAGGCTCCCAAACGGTATTCATACTGTTTGGGAGCCTTTTGTATATCCGCAATTCTCGTTTTTTATCTTTTGCTTACGTATTCTCTGAGAATATTTGACTATTTTTGCGTAATTGTACATATCATAAATATATATATTACCAGATAATGGATTTCAAACTAAATAAAGGAAGTTGCTGCATGGGAAGAAAAGGGTGCAGCAAAATACAAAATAATAAACTGAATACCTACGACTGGCTTTGCGATGTTCCCGATGCGGAAAACGCAACCGATTACGTAGAAGTGCAATTCAAGAATACCCGTAAAGGATATTACCTGAACAATTCCAAAATACCTCTGGAAAAAGGAGACATGGTTGCCGTAGAAGCAAGCCCCGGACATGACATCGGGACAGTGACCCTCACCGGCAAACTGGTCATTCTCCAGATGAAAAAGAATAACGTACGGACCGGTGAAGGCTACGAACCGAAGAAAATCTACCGGAAAGCAAAGCCGACAGACATAGAGAAGTATGAAGAAGCAAAAGCGAAAGAGCATGCTACAATGATCCGGTCGCGCCAAATCGCGGCAGAGCTGGGGTTGAATATGAAAATCGGTGACGTAGAGTATCAGGGAGACGGCAACAAAGCCATATTTTATTACATCGCCGACGAACGCGTGGACTTCCGTCAACTGATTAAAGTATTGGCAGAAGCTTTTCGTGTACGTATCGAAATGAAGCAGATCGGAGCACGCCAGGAAGCCGGACGTATCGGCGGTATCGGCCCATGCGGACGCGAACTCTGCTGTTCCAGCTGGATGACAAGTTTTGTTTCCGTGGCCACAGGTGCAGCCCGCTATCAGGATATATCGATGAATCCGCAAAAGCTTGCCGGACAATGCGCGAAGTTGAAATGTTGCATCAACTATGAAGTGGATGCCTATATGGAAGCACAAAAACGTTTGCCTTCAAGGGAAATTGTTCTGGAAACAAAAGACAATAATTATTACCATTTCAAGACAGACATTTTCAAACGTGAAATAACTTATTCTACGGATAAATCGTTTGCCGCAAACCTGGTGACCATATCGGCCGACCGCGCTTTCGATGTAATCAACATGAATAAGAAAGGGAATAAACCCGTTACTCTCGAAGCCGATATCAAGCCGCAGCCTCCTAAACGTGATGCGCAGGATATCCTCGGCCAGGAAAGCGTTACCCGCTTCGACTCTGTAAAGAAAAAGAAGAAAAAACGCCCTGCCGGCAACGGAGGAAATGGGAATAACGGCAGAGGTAATTCTCCTAAGGCTTCCGGTAACGGAGAAAATGAAAATAGCAAACCGGCAAACAACAGGCCGGCAAACAACGAAAGACAATCCGGCAACGAAAAAGCCTCCAACAATAACAATGGAAACAAAGGTGGCGGCGGAAACGGCAACAATGGTAATAACGGAAATAGCCGCAACAACAATAACCGGAATAACAGAAACAGACAAAAACCTAAAGGAAATAATGACAAGCAAGCGAATAATGACAAACCTCAGCAACAAGCCAGACCGGCGAATAAACCGGAAAACAAGCCGGAAGCTTAAGGGACTCATTGTCGTTCTACTTATATTCTTATGCTTCTCCTGCGATCGACAGGCCTTGTACGACCAGTACCAGGCCATTGATAACACAACGTGGAAGAAGAATAAGGAATATTATTTCTCTTTTCATATAGATGACATCTCTATCCCCTACAATCTGACATTCGAGGTGCGTAATAATAATATGTATCCTTACCAGAATCTTTGGATATTCTGTAATGAGGAACAACCGATCGGGCCTCTTAAACGGGATACGGTAGAATGTCTGCTGGCGGATGAATTCGGCAAATGGTACGGGCATGGTATATCCCTGTTCCAATCCAGTTTTCCGGTCAGAACAAACTATACGTTTCCACATAAAGGAATGTACACCTTCAGCTTCCGACAGGGAATGCGTGATGATGCGTTAAAAGGAATACAAGAAATAGGTTTCCGGGTAGAGAAAGCCAATAATTGATCAGCGTTCTCTACGTGAAGCATCCAGCCGCAGGAAGATAAACAGCAGGATTGTAAAACCGAGTAAAGAAGATCCCCCATAACTGAAGAAGGGCAGCGGAATGCCGATTACCGGAGTCAGTCCGGTAACCATCCCGACATTAATAGCCAGGTGGAAAAAGAAAATAGAGGCGACACTATATCCGTACACCCTGTTAAATGTCGAATTTTGCCGTTCGGAAAGTACTACCAACCGGATAATAAAGACACCGAACAAAATCAGAACAAGCGAGGATCCTATAAATCCCTGCTCCTCTCCAACCGTACAGAAAATGAAGTCGGTATCCTGTTCCGGTACATATTTCAACTTTGTCTGTGTTCCATTCAGAAAACCTTTTCCCGTTAAGCCACCGGAACCTATTGCAATCTTAGACTGACTCACATTATATCCGGCACCGCTGGGGTCATCTTCCAGACCTAACGACACTTTGATACGGATCTGCTGGTGAGGCTCCAGGATTTCATCGAATACATAATCAACCGAATACATAAAAGCCAGTGAGCCTAAAGCAAACGAGGCTATCAGAGCATAATGCCAAACCCAGTCGCGAATAGACAGATAAAGCAGGTAAATGACCACCAGCCCAATCAACCCCATCGCTATCCAGGCAAAATTAACCGGAACAAATAAAGAAGTTATATAGCCACCCAGATAAGCGACAGCCGTACCGATCAGTATCACTTGAAAAGCCATTCTGTCACGACGGACTACGGCAACCAGGATTAGCACAATCGCCAATATCAAAGATGAGACGATCAACTCTCCCATAGCCGTCGCTCCCACTACCACTTCTGAAAACTTCATCGTTGTAACAAAGAAAGCAACGGCACAAACCCCAGCCAACAAAATATAACCGGACATTCCTACGCGGTATAACATCAGGAAAAAAGCCAGATATACTAACGCCGACCCCGTCTCTTTCTGCAAAACAATACAGATCATCGGCAGGAAAATAAGAGCAAGCGTAATAGAAAAATTCTTAATCGTAGTCAGCTGGAAGCCATAAGAGTTCATAAACTTCGCGACAGCCAGGGCGGTTGCAAATTTGGCGAACTCAGCAGGCTGTATGCTGAAAGAACCGAACTTTAGCCACGAATGCGACCCCTTCGTATCTGGAGCCAAAAAGATCGTAGCAATCAGCAAGACGATGACCGCCGCGTAAATAAGATAAGCAAAAACATCAAAGAAGTCGCTCTCCAGCATTAAGATAACAAAAACAACGACCAACGAAATCCCCAGCCACATCAGCTGGAAACCCGGACGTCCACTGATATCAAACAAGCCTACGCTGTCGAACTCAAAACTGGCTCCACAAATCGTAAACCAACCGGCTACAATCATCAACAGATAAAGTATGATGGTAAACCAGTCAACCGTCTTCCATATTTCAGTCTTTCTATAACCCACGATCCACTAAAGAATATATATTTTCAGATGTTACCACAGTATTACTTATTTGTTCTTCCAGCATCTTGTCTTCCGGAGCAATCTCACCTTTCAGATAAAGTTCCATCATCAGTTTGCCGATAGGCACGCCAAAGGCCGCCCCAAAACCGCCGTTCTGTACATAGACGCAGATAGCGACCTTCGGATTCTTGTAAGGTGCAAAACCGATAAATGCCGAATGATCTTTCCCATGAGGGTTCTCCGCCGTACCGGTTTTACCGCAGACCTCGATACCGGGGATTGCAGCCCGCCAGCATGTTCCTCCCAATACGGCATTGCGCATACCCTCAGCAACAATATCGTAATATTTGGAATCGATAGTCGGGTAACGCTTCTGCGTATAAAGGGTATCCAAAGGGGTATCCTGAATTTCTTTCACCACATGGGGAGTAATAAAATGCCCCCGATTTGCGATAGTTGCCGCCAGGTTACATATCTGTAACGGAGTGGCAGATATTTCTCCCTGTCCAATGGCGATCGAGATAACCGTACTGGAATTCCAACGTCCTTTATGAACTTTATCATACACCTTGCTGTTCGGTATATAACCTCTCTTTTCCCCGGGCAAATCGATGCCCAACGCATAACCGTATCCCATCGAGACCAAATGATTCTTCCAGACATCAAAAGCGTCTTGAACAGTAGGATACCGTCGACGGCTATCCAGCATGTCATGCAGTCCCCAACAAAAGAATGAGTTACACGAAGTAGCCAGTGCAGGTATCAGGCTTAACGGAGAAGGATGTCCATGACAAGCCGGTTTACCGCCACGAAAAGTATATCCATGCGCACAAGTGTACATCGTTTCAGTGGTAATTACTCCTTCCTGTAAGAAGATCAATCCCTGAGTCGGTTTGAATGTTGATCCGGGTGGATAAAAACCGGTTATGGAACGGTCGATTAGCGGTTTGTCCGGATTATCTGCCAGCATTTTATGGTTCTTACCGCGTTGACGGCCTACCAACAATCCCGGATCATAATTAGGAGAAGAAACCAGGCAGAGCACTTCGCCGGTTTTCGGCTCAATCATCACGATACTTCCCACCTTATTCTTCATCAGTTTTTCTCCGTAGGCCTGAAGATCCATATCAATGGAAAGGGTCAGATTTTTTCCCGACACCGGAGCAACATCGCTTTTCCCTTCGTTAAACCGACCTTTTATACGTCCATGTACATCACGAAGCAATATCTCAACACCTTTCTCACCACGCAATATATTCTCATACGAGCGTTCTACTCCGGCCCTTCCGGACTCGTCACCCTGGACATAATAACTATCCCTTTTCAAGTCTTTCTTATCTACCTGACCGATATTTCCAAGCACATGAGCGGCATAAGGATATTCATACTGGCGGTTAATACGGTTCTGAATGTAAAACCCCGGGAACTTATATAATTTTTCCTGTAATACCCCACACTCTTGTGCAGAGAGATGGTTCATAAAAACCTGGGGAACATAAGAAGAATACCCCGGATTCTGCCGACGATCTTTGACTTCGACAATACGTTTTATAAACTGTTCTTTTGTGATACCGAGAATATTACAGAAATCGAGCGTATCAAAAGGTTGGATCTCACGCATAATGAGCATGATATCATAAGCCGGCTGGTTATACACGAGCAGTTTGCCGTTGCGGTCGTAAATCATTCCGCGGGAAGGATACAAGGTCTTTTTTAGGAACGCATTACTATCAGCCCATGCTTTATAGTCGTTCTCCACTACCTGAAGGTAGAACAGGCGGATAATAAAGATGAGAACCAATATAACGACGGCACCAATAATCACATACCGTCTGTTTTCAAGTGTGTACTTTGTATTAGTCTCCACTTTTTTGAGTCTCTATATTGAATGCTTCTATTGTACAAATTAATAATGTAGTCGTCAGCACACTTGCCCCGATACGGATAGCAAGGAATAACGGGTCGAACAACGTAAGCGACTCGATAAGGAACAAGGCTACGTACTGAATCACCACAAACGATAATACATAACGGAAGAAACCGCCATAACCAAATGTTTTATAAGAAGGATAAATACCTTCCGGCAAATCTTTTCCCATATAAAACCTTATCAACGGTTCGCGGATAAATCCCGCCAGGGTACAGGCAGCCGCATGCATGCCGGGTGTATTTGAAAATACATCGATAACCAATCCTATCAGAAAAGAGAAAAAGACGACCAGGTCGCGCGATGTTCCCACCGGCATCTTTATGATAAAATAAAGATACAGGAACGGCGTTGCAATCCGCAGAAAATGGATATTGTTCAGAATCAATACCTGAATCAACACCAATACAACAAAATAAAGCAGCCCCCTTATTAAATTATTAATCATTTCTTCTTGCTTCTTGTTCTACCCTTTTCTGTTCTTCCTGATTATAATTCTTGATAATGCGGACATTATTCAGCGACTGGAAGTCGGTTACCAACTCCACCTCCAACGTAAAGAAGTTATTGTCGTGCTGTTTCTCGAAATCGTGAACCGTACCGACGATAATCCCCGCCGGGAACACACTGGAATAACCGCTCGTCACAATCGTATCGCCTTTCTGAAACTCCACATGCCGGGGCAATTCTTCCAGATTAGCATAACGGGTACTGCGTCCGTTCCAACTCAGCGAGCCGAAATAACTGCTTCCCAACACCTTGCAGCTCAACCGCGATTTTGGATTCAACACAGGGATAATAACGGAAAAATGGTCGGCTACCGTTGAAACAATCCCTACGACTCCCCGTTCGGAAACAACGCCCATATCCGGTGCTATTCCGTCCTTACGCCCTTTATTCACAGTAATATAATTCGACAGATGGCTCACACTATTATTCACCACCTCGGCTAAAATAAAACTATACGGAAACTGTCTGACGGAATCAGGCGCATAACCGGCAAAATTGACCATATCGGCCAGCATCATATCCAGGTGATCCTGCAACTCCAGCAGCTCCATCTCCAGTTGCCCGTTCCTCTCCAGCAGTTCTTTATTGATTTCATGCAGGTTGAGATAAGATGTTACAAAACCGGAAACGGAAGCGATATGTCCTGTCAATACATTTGCCGAACTAAAGATTATATTCCGCTGGTATGCATTATTACGATAAACCAGCATCAGCGAAACAATCTCAAGCAAAACAAACAGAAACCAATGCCTCTTTCTGACCAGGAAGTCCAGCAGTTTATGCATAATTTATATAACAATTGACAGTTGGCAGGCGACAGTTGACAGTTCATTCAAATCATAACTGTCAGTTGTCACCTGCCAACTGTCAACAAATTTTATCGAATAAGGAAATTAAACTTATCTATATTCTTCAATGCAACACCCGTACCTTTTGCCACCGCATGCAACGGATCTTCTGCAATATGGAACGGAACATTGATCTTATCTGTCAAACGTTTGTCGAGTCCGCGCATCAAAGCACCACCACCTGCCAGGTAAATACCGTTGTGTACGATATCGGCATACAACTCAGGCGGAGTCTGTTCCAACGCACTTAGGATAGCGGCTTCCATCTTCGAAATGGATTTTTCCAGACAATGGGCTATTTCCTGATAGGAAACCGGAACCTCCATCGGCAGAGCTGTCATCTGGTTCGGACCATGTACAATATAATCTTCAGGCGGATTATCGAGGAAGGTAAGGGCTGAACCTATATTAATCTTAATCAGTTCGGCTGTACGTTCACCGACCTTCACGTTGTGCTGGCGACGCATATATTCCATAATATCAGCCGTCAGGTCATCGCCTGCAATACGGATCGACTTATTGGAAACGATACCACCCAGCGAGATCACAGCAATCTCGGTCGTACCACCGCCTATATCCACAATCATATTTCCTTCCGGCGCTTCCACATCGATACCGATACCGATAGCAGCTGCCATAGGTTCATAAATCATATATACATCACGTCCTCCGGCATGCTCGGCAGAGTCGCGTACGGCACGTATTTCCACTTCGGTACTACCGGAAGGAATACAAACCACGATCCGGAGCGAAGGAGAGAACCAACGATGTTTCGGATTTATCATTTTAATCATACCGCGTATCATTTGCTCGGCAGCAAAGAAGTCGGCAATCACGCCATCGCGAAGCGGACGGATCGTACGAATATTCTCGTGCGTCTTTCCATGCATCTGGCGTGCCTTTTCTCCGACAGCCAGCACCTTGTCGGTACGACGGTCGAGGGCTACTACCGACGGCTGATCTACCACGACCTTACCACCACTGATGATGATGGTATTCGCGGTACCCAAGTCCATCGCTATTTCTTGTGTGAAAGAAAATAATCCCATTTTTAATAAGATATTTGTTTAATGTTTGAAATGGTGCGCCCGTTAATCGGTGGCAACACGATGATGCGAGCCTTCGCCACCATCAAAATAGTTAAATATCGCTGTATCATAACCCGATGAAACAGCAAAAGCTTCTTTAGCGAACCATTTACGGTCTTCCAGAGAAGTTTCCGCTCCCTTTTCTTTCAGTATCTGCATCAATGGCTGATACTGTGCTTTGGAAGCGACGATCACTACATCTTTAAAGTTCTTTGCAGCAGCACGTATCAAAGAAATGCCGCCTATATCTATCTTTTCGACAATTGCTTGTTCTTCCGCACCCGATGCAACTGTTTCCTCAAACGGATACAAATCTACAATCACCAGGTCGATCTCAGGAATTTCATATTGTGTAATCTGGGCTTTATCCCCCTCATTGTCTCTACGATTAAGGATGCCGCCAAAAACTTTCGGGTGAAGGGTTTTCACACGTCCCCCCAGAATAGAAGGATAACCTGTCAGGTCTTCCACTGCATCACAGGGCAGTCCTAATGATTCGATAAATGTCTGAGTTCCACCTGTTGACACGAAGCTAACACCTTCGCTATGAAGTTTCTTTAATATTTCATCCAGTCCCTCTTTATGGAATACGGAGACCAATGCACGTTTAATACGTTTCGTTGCAGCCATCTTTGTTTGGTATGTTTTAATGTTTTAGAGCTCAAAAGTAGATAATTATTTTCAATATGTATATTAATGTAGTGAATTTATTTCCAGAGCATAATCTTTAATAAAACTTAGAATATGTTGAAAGCCCAAGGTTTTAGTGAAATTGGCTATAAAAAGTTTTCACATACATTATAATATATAGACCCACAGTCTGTATGACGTAGTCCCATCAGGGAAAAGAATACAAGAAACGACAGAAAACAGTTTATTCTTGTTGAAATATAAAGTCTTTTCAAATTTCATATCTATTTTTTATCTACTTTTGCGAAAGTTTCCTGATGACAAGCAAAAACAAAAGGCATGGACAATACACAAAAATCAAATGAATCATTAGCCAACTATCGATATATGATAGATGCTATCTGGACTATCTATCTGAAAGACGGAAGTGTCGAAATACTAAAGGATTCAATGATACCGGAACTGGTAAATACAAAACAGAACTACGCCAGTCTCCATAACATCGTAAAAAAACGACGTCTATCCTCCCGACCGCAACCTGTGGGACGAAACTATATCGATCGAAGCATTCCATCAAATGATAGCAGAAGGCTGTTTCCACAAAACATTCGACATGCGTTTCTGTAACGATCATTTTGGTTTTGAGTGACATGAAACCTTTATCGATATACTTGTCAATGAAAAGGGTATTCCCAATAGAGTTCTGTTATCCAGCCACAATGTCAACGACCAAAGAAAATCGCAAATCATAGAAGTAGCCGTTCGCTCCGAGTATGACTATGTAATTTATATCGAAGCATCCAAGAACAGCTACGTAATGTACACATCCGGTACAGGAAGCAATACTCCCCCACCCATTGCCAGCAACGATTACGAAGCCGTTGTTGCCGAATACAACCGGCAATACATAGCACCGGAGCTTTGCGAGGAAATGACCCGGTTGCTGAGTATTGCCCATGTCGATCCGATACTGCGGGAACATGGAGAATATATAGTATATGGTACCATGATAGAAAACGGAGTGAACCGCGAGAAAAAGATGCGATTCAGCTATTTCGACAAGGAAAAGAATATCTGGCTGATGACCAGAACCGATATAACAGAAATCAAAGAAGAAAGAAGGCAAAAACTACTGTTGCAGGAAGCCTTGCAAAGTGCCACCGCCGCTAATCGCGCCAAATCCGATTTCCTGTCGCGAATGAGCCACGACGTACGCACTCCCATAAATGCCATCATTGGCATGACAGCAATAGCCGGCCTGCACATGGACGACCAGAATCGTATTGCCGACTGTCTGAAAAAAGATAACCATCTCGTCCAAACTCCTGTTGAACCTGATCAACGAAGTGCTCGATATGTCGAAACTGGAAAGCGGCAAGATCATGCTGACGGAAGAGACATTCAAACTCGACGAACTGCTCGAGAGTTTGTTCGTCATGGTACAACAATCCTTTGAATCGAAAAGGCAAAAGCTACACATACATGTATCCAAAGTAAAGCATGAATTCCTGATAGGCGATGTGCAACGCATACAGCAAGCATTGCTTAACATGCTGACAAATGCAATCAAATATACTCCGGATGGGGGGGGCAGATAGAAATAACGGTCGAAGAAAAGCCCTCTGTTTATACCGGTTACGGTCAATTTGAAATAGCCGTTGCCGACAACGGCATAGACATGAAACCCGAATTCCTGGCAAAAGTATTCGAGCCATTCGAACGGTCGAACGATACAGCCATCCGTAATATCCAGGGTACCGGTCTCGGCATGGCCATCAGCCACCATATTGCCCAGATGATGAACGGAGATATCCAGGTGGAAAGCGAATACGGGAAAGGCACCAAATTCACCATGAGCGTTCATATCAAACTGGGTGGGTCGGATGAATACGATAACCAAGTATTGGTCGATTTGCCGGTATTGGTTGTAGACGATGATGAAATATCCTGCGAAATAGCCACCGAGAACCTGCAAGAACTGGGAATGAAACCGGAATGGGTTCTTTCCGGTGATGAAGCCGTACAAAAGATAACCGACGGCAACACCTACTTCGCCATTATCATAGACCTGATGATGCCCGGAATGAACGGCATCGAAACTACACTTAAAATACGGGAATATGTAGGCCCCGACATCCCTATCATCATCTCGGCTTACGATTATGCCGACTACGAAATTGAAGCCCTGAAAGCAGGTGTCAACGGTTTTATCAGCAAGCCTATCATGAAGTCGAAGCTGTTCCACCTGATGAAAAAGTTTGCGACGAACAAGAATGAGGAAGAACAGGCGACTATTGTTCCCCGCATTACCACCTCTTTCCCAAACAAGCGGATATTGGTAGTAGAAGATAACGAATTAAACCGGGAAATAGCTTACGAGCTACTGCAAGAAACCAGTGCGGAAATCGAAACAGCCGAAGACGGACAGGAAGCCGTAGACAAAGTATCAGCTTCCCCCGAAGGCTACTACGACCTGATCATCATGGATATCCAGATGCCAGTAATGGACGGGCTCGAAGCAACCCGGCAAATCCGCCGTCTCGACCGGCAGGACATAAAGGAAATGCCGATCGTAGCCATGTCGGCGAATGCTTTTGCCGAAGATGTACGGTTAAGTCTGGAAGCAGGTATGAACGAACATATCCCCAAGCCGATAGATATCGAAAGACTCTGTCAGATCATGGGGAAATGGTTCCGTTAAATAAACAGAAATGGCTTATTTCAGAAGGGCATCGATCGCTTCGCGCCAGTCTTCCCCGTTTGCGGGTTGGTAGGTGGCGAAGCCGAGCGAGCGTCCTACTTCGATATTGGCTCCGCTATCATCCACAAACAACGTTTCGGCAGGGATCATGCCACTGTCCGCAATCATATAATCGAAGATTTTATGGTCGGGCTTGGTGACGCCCACCTCATATGAGGTGTACATCTTATCGAAATAAGCACCGATCGAGCGTCCGGCAGGAGTAAACTGCTTTGTCCGCGCCCAACCTTCCTGAATGATCGGATTGGTATTGCCCAAAAGATACACATTATAATGCTCGCGGAGTTTCAACAAATAATCGAGCTTATACTGGGGCGTATCGGTTATAAAACCCAGCCAGGCATGTTTTATATCCTCATAAGGAATATCCTTGCCGGCATGCTTGCGAAGCTTTTCACAGTACTCCTCAGCACTGATCGTCCCGTTTTCCACTTCCAGGAAGATACCTTTTTGCTCATAAGGATCGAGCAATTGTTCGGCATCTTCCACTCCTATCTCTTTAAAACGACGAACCGCCTGCGCATGATCCAGATCTATCAGGACTCCGCCTAAATCAAATACGATGTTTTTAATCTTTGCCATTACCATACTTATTATATGTATATCTTATTTTGCACCTATTTCTGGAATACCTTCGTCGACTTGATCATCACATCGTGCACAGGACGGTCGTTTTTGTCGGTCTTTACCAGCGATATCTTTTCTACGATGTCGAAACCGTCTACCACCTCTCCGAATATCGTTACCGAATTATCCAAATGAGGTACGCCGCCAACCGTTTTATACACCTCACGATGTTCGGCAGGGATCACATACGGCCCCAGTTCCGCCAGCGTATCTTCCACCATAACCAACGCACGGTTAGTCAATTCCGTTTCCATAGAATCGGCAGCCAACGAGGGATCTTCCTTCTTTAGCTGATCCATGTATTTATAATATAACCAATTCCGGCGTATTTCGTTTATGCGTGCCTCTTTCTGATCCAGTTCGGCATCGCTCAGCACTTTACCCTGCACAAAGCAGAACTGGGTTCCGGCAGACGCACGTTCAGGATTCACATTATCCCCCTCCTTGGCATCGATCAAAGCCCCCCGTTTATTAAAATGATTGGGAAGTATTTCGGCAGGGACGGTATAGCCACCGTCGCCATCTCCATACAAGACACCGGGTTCGTGGGCTTTACTGGTCGGATCGCCACCTTGCACGACAAAGTCTTTAATGATACGATGGAAAAGCATTCCCTCATATTCACCGGACTGGCACAGTTTAGTAAAGTTATCACGATGCAGCGGGGTATCGTCGTACAACATGACGGTAACGTCTCCCATCGTTGTTTTAACCGTCACATAAACAGGTTTCGACGGATCGAGTGGTTTATCGGCACAGGAGGCCAATGTAAACAAAGCGAATAAAAAGAGGAATAGATGTTGTTTCATTTCCGATCAGAATTTAATAAATAACTATGTGGCAAAGATAGTTATTTATATCTCTGAGAGGAATAGCCTCCTCTATGTTTTAGTTATTAGACTGTTTGATTAGATCGTTAATAGATGAAAAATGAATTAGTCTGTGTAGAACTATGTCAATATTGATGGAAAATGTATAAATTAAATGATTATCCGCATGATGTCCGTTGATTTATTGAACATCATAT
>JAJPZM010000429.1 GCA_021204335.1 Parabacteroides sp.
TAGTAATATAGTTCAGTATGTGCAGAATTTACACATACTGATATTGAGCAAGTAGTAACCGTTAATCAAAAGAAATATGGCAAAGTATCTTTATTGGGTGTGTTTATGCTATATGCTGTGCATGTTTAGCAGTTGTGCTTCGAAAAGTGGGGATGGGGCGACAGAGGAGCTGCCTTTTAATCCGCATGTGGAAGCGTTTACTTCGGGTAAGATATCCCGTTATACGCCGGTGTATCTGATATTTAATCAGGATATTCCGCAGGATAAACTGAAAAGCGATCGCCTGGCTAAGCTGGTCGGCATAAAGCCGGAGGTTGCCGGGGAGTTCGCATTCGAGAATAACCGTACTATTGTTTTTAAACCGAAGAAAGAGTTTGAAAGGAATACTTCGTATAAGCTGACTGCCGACCTTTCCGAATGGTTTGAGGTAGCGGGTAAAGACAAGCAATTCTCTTTCAATTTCTCTACTTTCCCGCTTGCACTGCGTGCCAACCTGGAGTTGATGGATATCAATAAAAAGAACGAGAATGGCTACGACGTGACATGTACTTTGCTGACGCCCGATAAAGAGAATCCCGAAACGATCGAATCTCTGGTGCGTTTCTCCGAGAAAGGGGAAGCAAGCTGGCAGCATAGTCCCGATGGAAAGAAACATGAGGTTACCTTACTGAATGTACAGGCCGGAAGCGATGGAGCGAGAATGCTGACCCTCTCCGTCGCACCGAATAAACTGGGGGTAGCCGAGGATAAGCTGCTGTCGATCAGTATTCCGGATATGAATGATTTCGAAGTGTATGATGTCGCATACGTAACTGAGCCGGAACGATATGTCGAGGTGACATTTACAAAGGAACTCGATTCTTCGCAGGATTTGCAAGGCCTTGCTTATATCGCCGGGAATACTTCTGAGACTGTCAATGTCGAGGGAAACAGCCTTCGCCTGTATCCGGATGCGCAGCGTACGGGAGTCATGAATGTGCAGCTGAACCGTCAGATCCGCAGTAAGAACGGGTTGACGCTGAAAGAAGACGTTACCCGCCAGATCGAGATCAGCACTTCTTTGCCGGAGGTTAAGTTTGTCGGGCAGGGAGTCATCATTCCTCAGTCTACCGAATTGCTCGTGCCGTTCCAGGCTGTTTACCTTCGGGGAGTGGTGGTTCGCGTGATAAAGATACTGGAACAGAATATCGGGCAGTTCCTGCAAATGAATAATCTGGACGGAACGTCCGACCTAATGCGCGTAGGCCGCCTGGTAGCCCGTAAGACAATCTTCTTGGATGAAGACGGTAGCGACCTTTCCCAATGGAACACATACGCGATCAATCTGAAAAAGATGATGGAGCCGGAGCCGGGAACTATCTACCGCGTGGAACTTTCCTTTAACAAGGATTTGTCTGCCTATCCATGCGAAGATTCCGTAAAGGTTTCCCGCGAGCAGTTGCTTGCCGAAGACGAGATCAAGTTTAAGGAAGAAAGCTCCCGTTTCGACGATGGCGGATACTATTACTATAACGGCGACTACAATTGGAACGATTATGATTACCGCCAGCGCAACGACCCCTGTTCGAACAGCTACTATTGTAATAAGGTAGAAGGAAAGAATGTACTCGCCACCAACATTGGCTTGATGGCAATGGCCGGCGAGGATAATGAAATGATTGTACTGGCGCATAACCTGGTTACGACTTCGCCGGAAAATGGCGTGAACATCGCCGCCTACAATTACCAGAACCAGCTGTTGGCTTCGGGCATCACCGACAGCCAGGGGCAGACCCGCCTGAAAATAACTTCCGGCAAACCGTTCTACCTGATCGCTTCCGAAGGGCAGCAACGTTCCTACCTGCGTGTAGACGGTGGTTCGGCCTTGTCGCTGAGCTCGTTCGACGTGTCGGGCGAGGTGGTTCAGAAAGGTATCAAAGGATTTATCTATGGTGACCGGGGCGTTTGGCGTCCGGGCGATACCCTTTTCCTGAGCTTTATGCTGAACGACCGGACAAAGAAACTTCCCGCCAGTCATCCGGTGGTGATGGAACTGTATAATCCGCTGGGACAGTTGTATCTGCGAAAAACGCAGACCAAAGGCGAGCTGGGCGTATGTTCCTTCGCCATGCCGACGGAACCGGATGCCCCGACAGGCGCCTGGAATGTGAAGGTAGACGTGGGCGGTGTCAGCTTCACCAAACGTTTGCGTGTGGAGTCGATCAAGCCGAACCGTTTGAAAATAGATCTGTCCATGTCGGGAAAGACCTTGTTGCGTGGCGAACCACTGAACGCGCGCCTGCATACGGAATGGCTGCAAGGGGCTACGGCAAGGAATCTGAAATATGATATTTAGGGAACGTTTATATCCACGCCGACAACCTTCGCCGGTTATAAGGATTTCTATTTCGACGATCCGTCGAAGGTGTTCAACAGCGAAGAAAGCAAGCTAATCTCCGGTACGACCAACGAAAAGGGAGATGCCACCATACGGGCAAAGTTCGAGATCGGTTCGACCGCTCCGGGTATGCTGATGGCTAACTTCGTTACCCGTGTGTATGAGGAGTCGGGCGATTTCAGTATCGATGCCAACCGCGTGTTGTATTCGCCTTATAAACGGTATGCCGGCATTAAATCGCCGCAGCAGGATCGTGAGCAACTCAACACAGGCAGTTCCTATACGTATGAAGTAGCCTCTACCGATTATCTCGGTAAACCGCAGGCAAATACAGAGTTGGAAGTACAGGTCTATAAAGTATATTGGTATTGGTGGTGGAGTTCGGACAATAGCAGTCTGGCAAATTATGTATCCGACTCTTATAATAAGCCGGTCAAAAAGTTTACCGTTCAAACCGGAGAAAACGGGCGGAGAACTTTCAACCTGTCGTTTGCCGATAAAGAATGGGGTACTTATTTTATCTCCGTAAAGGATAAGGAAAGCAAACACTCCACCGGCGTGATGAGCTATTTCGACTGGCCTTATAACGAAGGACGGCGTAATGCCGATGGCAGCGAATCTGCAAATATGCTAAGCTTCAAGACGGATAAAGACAATTACCAACCGGGTGAGAAACTGGTTATAACGATCCCGTCCGCTAAAGGAAGCCGGGCGATCGTCAGCATCGAGAACGGGACGAAGGTGCTTTCCGTTAGCGAACATACCTGCGACGACCAGCAGACAGTGATCAAACTGGATGTAACGAAAGAGATGCAGCCGAATGCCTACGTCTATGTCACTTTGCTGCAACCTCATGGGATAACGAAGAATGACCTGCCGATCCGTATGTACGGTGTCGTTCCGTTTACGGTTACTTCTCCCGAAATCCATTTGTATCCGCAGATCAGTATTCCGAATGAGATCAAGCCGGAAGCAAACTATGAAGTAACCATTTCGGAGAAGGATGGTAGGGAGATGGCCTATACGCTGGCTATCGTCGACGAAGGCCTGCTCGACCTTACCCGTTTCCGTACGCCCGAACCCTGGAAAGCATTCAATGCCCGCGAAGCATTGGGCGTAAGCACCTGGGATATGTATAACTACGTATTGGGCGCATACGGCGGACGCATCGAACAGTTGTTCAGTATCGGTGGCGACGATGCCCTGAACAAAGGGCCGAAAGCCATCGTCAACCGTTTTAAGCCAGTTGTTCAGTTCGATGGTCCGTTCCTTTTGAAGAAGGGGGAGAAACAGCATCATTCCCATATGATGCCGAATTATAACGGTCGTGTCAAAGTGATGGTCGTAGCCGGCAACGGTGAAGCCTACGGGCATGCCGATAAGAGCGTCTTTGTGCGTAAGCCGGTGATGCTGCTCGGCACACTGCCGCGTGTGATCGGTGTAGGCGAGGAAATGGTGGTACCGGCTACGGTATTTGCAACGGAAGACGGTGTCGGGAATGTGAATGTTTCGATCAGTTGCTCCGATAATATGGAGGTCGTGGGTGCGTCTACCCAACAACTGAACTTTACTGAAAAGAGCGACAAGCTGGCATCGTTCCGCATCAAGGTGAAAGACCGGCCGGGCGCCGGGCGTGTGACGATTTCGGCATCTGGGAAAGGGGATAAGTCGGTTTATACGACCGATATCGAGATCCGTTCGGTCAGCCGTCCGCAGGTGAAGATGCTGCCGGTTACGTTAGAAGCCGGGAAGTCGTGGAAAGAGACGGTTCGTCTTCCGGGTATGGCGGGTACTAATTCGTTGACGCTGGAAATATCCGACGTACCGCCGTTGAATCTTTCTTCCCGTTTGTCATACCTGATCGGATATCCGCATGGATGTGTGGAATAAATTACTTCAAAAGGTTTCCCGCAACTTTATGTCGGCGAGTTTGCCGGCCTGTCGAAAGAACAACAGCATACTACCGAGAATGCCGTTAAAGAGGTGATTCGTCGCCTGCGTTCTTACCAGACGGTGGACGGTGCTTTCTCTTACTGGCCGGGCGGTACAAGCAGCAATGCCTGGGGTACGGTTTACGCTACCCACTTCCTGCTTTCTGCTGAGGCAAAAGGTTATCTGATACCGGATGCCATGAAGCGCAGTGTATTGAATAACCTGCGTCGTGTGGCACGCGACTGGAAACCGGTCAGCTCCTATTACGCCCGTTCGGAAGAAATGACGCAGGCTTATCGTTTGTATGTGCTGGCGTTGGGACAGGTGCCCGAAGTCGGTGCGATGAACCGTTTGAAAGAGAATAAATCGCTGGCTCCGATGAGTCGTTGGCTGCTTGCTTCCGGTTATGCCCTAATCGGGCGTAGCGACGTAGCAAAGAGCCTGATTGAAAAGACGACAGCGCTGAAAACCGATTATTCGGATTATGACCTGACTTTCGGCAGCGATTTGCGCGACCAGGCTATCCGCCTGATGACGCTTGTCTTGCTGGGCGACGGTAAGGAAGCGGCGGTTTTGACCCGCGATATTTCCAAAGTCCTTTCTTCCGACGATTGGCTGAGTACACAGTCTACTGCCTTTGCCCTGGTATCCTTGTCCGAATACATGGCAAAATATAAGGTTTCCGGTTCGATGGATTTCACATATACTTGTGGAGGAAAGACGGAAAAAGTAAGTTCGACGAAGAATATCTGGACGGAAATGTTGCTGGACAAAACCGGAACATCGGCTGTTATGGATATAAAGAACACCGGTAAATCGACATTGTTTGCCCGTATCATTACCGAGGGAATCCCGGAACAGGGTAAGGAAGAAGCCTATGCCAATGGTGTATCACTGGCTGTCAACTACACCGACCAGAACGGTCGTGCGGTAGATATAGCCAGGTTGCCGCAAGGCACCAACTTCGTTGCCGTTGTAACGGTTAAGAACCCGACTGCCCGCGGAATGAACAATCTGGTACTGACGGAGATATTCCCTGCCGGCTGGGAGATCCTGAATACCCGTTTCCTCAATGATGGGGCAACGGACAAGAAGGAAGTTGGAATAAACTATCAGGATATCCGCGACGACAAGGTTTACAGTTATATCGACAATCTGCCTTCCGGCCGTCAGGTAACGGTGAAGATCAATCTCTGCGCCGTTTACCCCGGTCGTTTCTACCTGCCTCCGGTGTATTGCGAAGCGATGTACGACAACCTGATTCGTGCGAATACGGAAGGAAGGGAGGTGACGGTTGAATAAGAAGACGTCTTTGCTTTTTATTTGACCGACACCTGTAACGGTTGTTTTACTTTCAGGGCGAAGTTTTGTATGTAACCAAACCATTCGGCAGAGTTGGCAAAACCCCATTTACTCCACCCGGCACCGGTATAATAAGTATATTGGTGCCCGGGGACGTAGGTCGCATACGCTAAGACATGCCCGTCCGCACCGCGCTGTTTTTTCTCGGCGTCGGAGAAGTTTACGGCTTTTGCCTCCCCGAGCTTTTCCGGGAAAACGGCTCCTACATAGATTTGGCCGTCAACAGAATTTTCCGGATCAGCGTATGCGATATAACCTTTGACAGCATCCGCTTGATAATCGGTACTGGGCTCATGCAATACGATGCCTGTTACAAGTGGAGTGGGTTCGTCCAGGTTTTCATACGAAATGGTTATTTTGTTTAACTGCGAACCTGCATCCAGCGAAAGCAAACGGGTTTCGATGACATTGTCGTTCTCTTTTATCTTCAGTGGGTTGTACACCAGTTTGACAGTGAAACGCAACGGACCGTTGTCGAGAATTTCATATTCTTTGTAGCAATACGGGTAAACGATCGAGTCGCCAGACAGCAGGGCAGAGGTACCGGCACCCAATGTCGGGCCTACTTTATAGAAATCCAGACCGTTACCGTGGTCGATATGGTAGGTAACAGAATTAGCCAATTCCTGGGCTGCTTTTTTGTCTGTTTTGCTTAATTCGGCGATTCGGACTCTTGTCTCAGGGTTCAGTTCGGTTTTGTAACGAAGGTCTACTACCGGTTCGGAAACACATTTCGTCCAGACATCGTAGCCGAAAGCCTGTTCGCCGGTAGCTTGCAAGGCGGGTCCGTAGGTACGAAAAGCGATGCGGTCGTTTTCCCAGGCAATATCGTCTACGCGTTCAGGGTAGTATTTTCCACAGGCTACAGTGGCGAATTCATCCGGGTTTCCGGGTTTGATCTTGTACGTAACGCTGCTGTTTGCGGTCACGTCAACGGGGAAAATAATCTTTTCATCGTATGTGATTTGATAGGGAACCTGTGTCCCGTTGTTGTCGGAGATGATAAAAGGTTTTCCGTTCAGTTTGATGATGGCGTCTGCTGAAATTTCGGTAATCTCTTTCAAACGGTCGATGGCTGACGGATTTGTAACTGTTATATCAACGTTTTTTCCTGTGTACAGGCAAAGGCGGTAGCTGCCATAAAAAAGCAGATAATCTTTTTCATACTGTATTATATTGTTAGTTTATAGAATTCGCTGCAATGCGCTCTTTGTTTTAAAATGGCTGTAAATGTATGAATATTCATTAAGTTTCCCAAGGCTATTCTCTTTATCATGCAGTATAATGTTTTTTCTTCCGTTTTCAGTTTATGAAAATGGAACGGTGTTTACTTGTCTTGTTGTTGATCGGATTCCCGTATTTGCCGATATATGCGCAAAGCTGGAGTGAGGAGGATTCGGTGTGGTTGTCGGATGTGTTGTCGGGTAAAGATACGATACGTATTAATCCGGAGTTTCAAAAGGCGATCAGGGAAGGAAAGTTTGTTCATCCGGAAGATGAACCCGGGCAGCAATTGCTTGATGCCCCCTCGGAGTTGCCTATATTAAAGGACTTTTCAGAATACCTGCATGCCGATACGGATAGCATTCATTATAAGAAACTGGATTATCAATCGTTGCCTCCCGCCGTTTACCGTTTGTACATCAACGAATTGGATACAGGCATATCTGTCGCCAGGGGAGCCTATACCACTAAAAATCTTTTGCCAATAAAGACGAGGTAAAACTTGGCAAGTCGCCGGTGGCAGTGTCGGGAGGAGCCAGAAACCTGTATTCGGATGTCGTAAAGGACGGACAGAAGTGGGGAACAATTACCGGGTCCGCCAAATTTATTTCTCGCTGGACGACATGCTGATGTGGGTTTTCTCTAAAAAAGAACGTTAGAAAAAAAGAACAGGAAACGTGATAATACATGGCGTTACTATAATTCAATGCCATAAAAAAAGCTTCCACCGGTATCTGAACGAATCCCGACGGAAGCTTGAAATTAAGTTATAGCATGTCTATTTTATATTTCTATTCTTTATTAAGCCTGTAACTGAGTGCGCCCGACGGGCATTTGTCGATCTGTGCGATCAACTCGGCTGTCGTTGCATTTTCAATTTTTACCCAAGGTCTTTCCTTAGGGTTATATACCTGAGGCAGTGTTTTTACGCAAATGCCTGAATGCTGACACATTTCTGGTTGCCAGATAATCGTCAGCTCACCGTTTGAATATTCAATTTTCTTACCCATAACTCTATAATCGCTTTATCTATATGTTGAAACCTTTATCCTATATTAATACCTCTCATTACAATGCGCCGCCAGTCGGGATGCTTCTGGATATATCCGGCAACGAAGGGGCAGAGCGGCACCAGCCGCAAATCCTGTCGTTCGATGTCTTTTAATACCTTTTCAACCAGTTGGCTGCTGACACCTTTGCCTTCGAGGGCTACCGGTACTTCGGTGTGTGTAAGATATATTTCGCCGTTTTTGGTGATGATATATTCTATTCTGGGGACATACTTGCCAATATGAAATTCGTATTGGTGTTTCTCTTTGTTATCAATTAATTCGTAATCGTCCATATCGCCTGATTCTTTTAATAATGTTCTGTTATATTTCAAACATTTTATGCAGAGGCTTTGTTCCGGCTTTCTCCCTTTAATTTTCGGTTTTCTGCTATAACATTTACTTCAATTAAAATGGAAAGTTTAGCTTTTATTTCTGGTAAGGTATATTGCTTTATTGTATCTTCACGCCATTAAATATAGTTCTGATTAATTAGTAAGTTGTATTGAAGAATATGGTAGTAGCTTATTTACGAGTGACTATGGGTAGACAACACCTTGAAAAGCAAAAAGAAGATCTAGGTAGTTACGCGTCTGCCAATGGTTTCGAGATTGATAAATGGATAATAGATGTAGTAGAAGATTTCAGGAAAGAGAAAGAACCGTCGTTGAAACGTGTGCTTGCGCGGATGAAGCCGGAAGATAAAGTCATAATTACCGATATTGCCCGTTTTGGACGAAAATTGGCTGAAGTGATGGATCTGTTGGGGCTGTGCATGGCAAAAGGCGTTTATGTGTATAGCCTGAAAGACCGTTATCTGCTGGATGACAGCCTGGATTGCCAGGTAATTTCGCGAACCTGCAGCCAGATAATCGAGATAGAACACTATCTGATGTCTGTCCGTACAAAAGAGGCTTTGAATCATCAGAAAGAGAAAGGTCTGCGCCTGGGACGTCCGAAAGGAACAGACACCAAACAGTCTTTATTGGATGCCCATAAAGAAGAAGTGATGGATATGCTTGAAAGAGGCGATACGATCAAATCGATCTGTAGCCGTTTTAATATCTCGAAGAATACGTTTTACCAGTTTAAGAAAAGCTACGGGTTCTAAAACCAGTCTTTCCTTCGCATATAAATCCAGGTAAGCAAGCCGGTGAGGAGCATTACTCCCCAGGCAATACCATAGCCATATTTCCAGTCGAGCTCCGGCATCAGTTTGAAGTTCATTCCCCATACGCCAACTAAGAATGTCAGCGGGATGAACAGGGTGGAGACGATGGTCAGCCGTTTCATAATCGCATTCATGCGCAGGTCGTTGTTGGAGATGTAGAGGTCTACCAATGAAGATATGATTTCCCTGCAACTTTCGGTGGTCTGTATGACAAACAGTAACTGATCGGACAGGTCGGTATAGACGGGAAGCATATCCTGGGTAATGATGCCGTTTTCGTTTCGCAACAGCTTGGCGAACTGTTCCTTTAGCGGCTGGCTGTTCTTGCGGATGATCAAATACTCGTGACGGCGTTGTTGGATCATCGAGCCCATATTGCCCTGATCGTTTTTGATGTCGAGCAGGGTTTCCTCAATATCTTCCAGCATTTCTTCTACTTTGGATACCGATTCCACCAGGTTGGCGATGATCGTGTTGAGCAGGAAGGCAAGCAGCAGTCCGCTGCCTTTTTTACGCAGGTTCAGCATATCCGATTCGAGGGATTTCATCGTGGTGGCGAATACCGGGTTGTTGCTTTCCGTAAAGGTGATGACGACGTTGCCGGTTACCAGCAGGCTGATGTGCTCGGAATGCATTTCCATATTGGCATCGTAGTAGCAGGAATTGAGGATGATGAGAATATGGCTGTCATATTCTTCTATCTTTACTACATGCTGCGAGGTCAGGATGTCTTTGGCGTCCAGGTTGTGTAGCCCGAAGTCTTTTACAATACGGGTGATCGTGTCCGAATCGGTCAGTCCACTCACCTGGAACCAGTTGACTTTGTTCGGGTCGGCAAGCTTTTTGAAAGAAGCCGTGTCCTTTTTTATTTCACTTGTGTGAAGGGTTTCTTGATTGTATTGGGTGAGACGAATGTCGGTCGCCGTTTCGTGCTCGCCGGCATAATAATACTTGTCCGATAGGTGCCGGTTCGAAATATGTCTGTGTCTGTGCAGATGTGCTCCCTCTTTTCGTCTCATTGTATACTTTTTTTAATCCAGTTCTACGACCGTGATGCCTGCGCCGCCCAATTGGACGTGTTCGTCCTGGTAATGGCTGACACCCGGAACCGAATGCAGGTAATCGCGTATCAGTTGCCGCAGGATGCCCGTACCTGTTCCATGAAGGATACGTACCCGCGATGCTCCGACCTGGATGGCATCGTCGATGAAATAAGTAACGGCTTGCAGTGCTTCATCACCCCTCATTCCTCTAACATCTATTTCCTGCTTAAAGTTCAGTTTCTTTTCATGCATGTGGTCGGCCGTCCCCACACTGACGAAAGTACTTTTCTGGATTTCTTTCTTGATCTGACCTTTGCTGACCTTTTCCAGTTGTTCCAGCTTGACGGTACTTTTTATCATGCCGAAGGCAACGACTGCCTGTTTGCCCTGAAGCTCCATGACTGTTCCGGCAGATGTCTGTCCTTTCAGGCGGACATTGTCGCCTACCTCGATCACGTCGCGGTTGAATACCGGTTTGGCAGGGGCGTTTTGTTTCTGTTTCTTGCGCTCCTTGCGTTCCTGCAGCTTGGTCATTTTGCGGGCTATCTTGTCGTCTTCCTCATTGGTAGAGCTGACGGAAGCTTTGAATTCTTCCAGGGCTTTGCGGGCCAGTTTGGTCTGTTCTTTTTCGGCCTGCGCTTCCTTGATTTCGCGTACGGTGTTCTCGATCCGGGCGTTGGCTTCGGCAAGTATCCGCTGGGCTTCGGCTTTCGCTTCGCGCATGATCTCTTTGCGTTGCTTGCTGACCTCTTCCAGGTCTTTCTCGTAACGGGCGGTGATATCTTCGAGCTTCTTTTCCTGCTGGCGGATGTTCTGCCGCTTGCTTCCCCAGTAGCGCTTGTCGCGTACGATGTCCTGCAGATACTTATCCATGTCGATGTAATCGGAGCCTACTTTGGCGGAGGCATCGGCAATCACATCTTCGGGCAGACCGATCTTGCGGGCAATCTCGACGGCGAAAGAGCTGCCGGGGTTGCCGATCGACAGTTTGAACAAAGGCTGCATCAGATGCCGGTCGTAGAGCATGGCGCCATTGACGATGCCTTCGGTATCTTCGGCGAAATGCTTCAGGTTCTGATAGTGCGTCGTGATCACTCCGAAACTGCGGTTGCGGTTGAAGCGGTCGAGCAGCGCTTCGGCAATGGCGCCGCCGATCTGGGGCTCCGTACCGCTACCGAACTCGTCGATCAGGATGATTGTCTTTTCATCGCAGTTTCTGACGAAATACTTCATATTAGTCAGGTGCGAGCTGTAGGTACTCAAGTCGTTCTCTATGCTCTGCTCATCGCCAATGTCAATAAAGATGCTGGAGAAGATTCCCGTACGCGAACTTTCGTGCAGAGGAATCAGCAGCCCGCATTGCATCATGTATTGCAGCAGACCGACTGTTTTCAGGCAGACCGATTTACCGCCGGCGTTCGGGCCGGAGATGATAAGCAGGCGTTTCTCTTCGCTCAATGTGATGTCGAGCGGGATCACCTGCTTGTTTTGCTTTTGCAACGAAAGATAGAGGAGAGGATGGACGGCGCGTGCCCAGTCGACCTGCTGTTTATTTTCTACAATCGGTTTAATCCCCTTGACCTGTTCGGCAAACAGTGCTTTGGCACGGATAAAGTCGATATCTGCCATAGACTCGTACGATTGCAGGATATCGGGCACCATCGGGCGGACGATGTTGGTGAACTCCGTCAGTATCTTCATGATTTCGCGGCGTTCGTCGCCTTCCAGTTCACGAACGCGGTTGTTGGCTTCGACAACTACTTCCGGCTCGATGAAGACGGTTTTACCGCTAGCCGATTCGTCGTGTACGATTCCCTTGATCTTTCTTTTGAAAGCCGGGGCAACAGGGATCATCAGACGCCCGTCGCGCATGGTCGGGGTAACGTCTTTATCGACAACACCATCCGACTGGGCACTGCGCAGGATCGATTGCAGGCTGCGGGAGATGCCGCTCATGGTCGAACTGATCTCCTTACGGATCTGTGCCAGGGTGGGAGATGCGTTGTCTTTCACCTTTCCAAATTTATCGAGGATAGAATCTATTTTCCCGATCAGTTGGGGGAAGACGAGTATATCGCCGGCTAATGCGGTCAACGCCGGATAGAGGATTTCTTCGTCTTCCACCGGGCGGAAGAAGCGGACGATGTCATTGATCGTCTGCAACGAACGCTTCAGGTCGAACAACTCTTTCTTGTCGAGCCAAGTTCCTTCGGGGCGTATCCGTTTCAGCGAATAGCGCACGTCGAAGAAGAAGGCAGCCGGAAATTCCTGCTCTCCGTGCAGGATACGAACGAACTCGTCGGTTTGTTCCAGACGTTCCGTAATGGTTGTATAATCGGCCGAAAAACCCATTTCGGCAACCCGTTCCTGTCCGAGCGGGCTTAAACATTTATCAGAAATTAAACGGCGTACTTTATCGAATCCCGTTTTTTGTTCAAAGTTTTGTGGATATATCACGTTGATCTATATGCTTTATTTTATCTCCACCGTAATCTCCCTGCGGATGGTAGGGCGGACGATGATTTCCATTTTGTTCTTGCCCCGTTTTATCTCGAACGTACAGGCGTTGTTGCCTGCCGGATTGATATAGGGAGCATAATAATATAAGTAGGAGAAGGCTCCTACATTGCCGGAGCTTTGCAGCGCATCGGCAACCTGAGGGTATTTAAATGTATCCCAGAACATGCAGCGTTTGAATCCGTTGGCATCCGTAAACTGTGTTTTCGGATCGCGGTATTTCATTGTCTTTGAGATGAAGTTTTTATAGCCAGCAGTAAATTCTTCTGCGGAATAATTCATCTTGTTGTTGTTGATCTTTTCAATCACATCGCGTGCACGCAGTCCGGAGGCGTAAGCCGGAGAGTTACGGTCTACGTCGGTCACCAGTTCCAGGCGGTCGATGTCGTAGCTGATACCGGTGTAGTTGTGAGTCTTCTGGTTTACAAGGAATTGTACGTTGCGGCCATACTTTACATACGGATATTGCATCAACATCAAAGGAGTATGGATACGGGCATACTCTTCCAACCGGTAAGAATCTTCCATTAATTCGTTCGCTTCGCATTCCCAGATGATACGTCCGGGAACAAACGCCTGGTCGATCATGTGGAAACCGAATTGCAACAGGTATTCTGCCTCTGCTTCAGCAGCGGAATTACCGAGGAATGGGAAAGACTCCATTTTGCTGAGGACGAAATTGTAGCGATAGGTCGGTTCCTTATTAACTGTAATAACGTTGGTACCTTTAAAGTTCGGATTCTTATCGAAGAAATAAAATATTTGTATCAGTATGTCCGGTTTGGCAGCATCGAACACAAGTCCTTTCTTGGTCAGTTCCTTTTCGATACATTCGTTGATGGCTGTTTCCAGTTTCCGGTTGTTCTCGTCGATCGTTGCAAAAGCAAAAGTTTTGAATTGACCGAAGTTGACGGTGTCGGGAGTCACCACCGTTTTGAAAGGACAGGTGAATGTTCGTTCGCCGGTTGTCTCCAGGCTGTACATCGAGAAAGCGGATGCCAGCTGGTCTTCCGTAATCGAGTTTACCTTTTTGCAATCCTTTTTCACCATGACTTGTTTGCCGGGGGTGGAAAGGTTACTGATGGTCAGTATCACTTCGTTTTTGCCTGCCGGATTCAGCAGCTCGGCAATTTCCTGGGGCGACACTTCCGCAGTGCTTACTCCGTCTATCGCTTCTATCACGTCGTAGGTCTTGATAGCTGCCAGTTCGGCGGACGAATAAGGAATCACTTTCGTAATGACGGGTTTATTGTTTCCCCAGTTCTTGCTTAAGCTGATATCATAAGTAAATCCCAGCCGGCAAATAGACACATTTCTGTTTTGGGCATAACCTGCCATGAAAACAAACAACAGTAATATAGATAAGATAACTTTCTTCATAATGTCAGAAATTCTATTA
>JAJPZM010000341.1 GCA_021204335.1 Parabacteroides sp.
CATATGATGTTCAATAAATCAACGGACATCATGCGGATAATCATATAAAATAATTGTGAAGCTATCAGAGGACTCAAATACATAATCATTACCCTGCTTACTCTGTTCTGGATATTCTACGCGATGCCCTTTATTCTGTTGAAGGTTCCCTACGTTCAACGCCAGGTTTCCGGCATTGCATCGACCGAATTATCCGGCCATCTCGGTGTGCCCGTAAAGATAGGAAATGTAAATATCGAATGGTTCAACCGTTTGGTACTCGAGAACTTATACCTGGAAGACCAGAACGGGAAAACGCTCTTTGAGGCCAACCACATAGCGGCAGGCTTCGAGGTACTTCCTTTGCTGAAAGGCAAATTCGTGTTTTCGACAGTCAGGCTATTCGGCTTCTCCCTTAACCTGAATAAGAAAACACCCGACGACAAGCTGAACCTCCAGTTTGTGATCAACGCGTTTGCCAGCCGCGATACCGTCAAAAAGAACCCGAACATCGACCTGCGCTTCAACTCCATCCTTATCCGGCGGGGAAACTTCCGCTATGATGTGGCAAGCGAGGACTCTACGCCGGGCAAATTCAACGCCAAGCACGTAGACATCAGGAACCTGAGTGCCAAAATATCGCTGAAAGCGTTTAACAAGGACAGCCTGAACGCTAACATCAAGAAGATGAGCTTCAACGAAGCGTCGGGCTTCGAGTTGAATAAATTGTCGATGAACGTTATAGGCAACCGCGACAGTGCTTTCATCAACAACTTCGAAATAAAACTTCCCGAAACCAATCTTAAGATAGACCAGGCAAAGATCGATATGCAGGAGATAAACGATATAGCCGGGTTGCTGAACCATGCCCCGGTGGTATTGAATATCTCCCCGTCGCAGATATGCCTGAAAGACCTGTCGCCCTTTGTCCCCGCTTTCAGTAATTTTACCGAAACGATCGAACTGTCTGCCGAAGCATCCGGCTACATCAATAATTTCGACCTGAGCCGCCTGACATTGCGATACAGCGACAAGATGCTTTTTATCGGGAAAATGGAACTGAAAGGTATCTCCCACCCCGAAGAAGCCTATCTGTTCGGACAGGTCAATAAAATGTATATCACGACCGACGGGATAGCCGGACTGGCGAATAACTTCAATAAAACACCTGTGGTACTTCCCGATCCGGTCGTCAAACTCGGTACGGTAAACTTTACGGGCGAGATATTCGGCTTCTTCAATAACCTCGTGGCATTCGGGAAATTCTCATCTGCCATCGGTTCCGTACAGACGGATATGATATTCGGCAGCGACAAGGAAAGCGGTATCACCGCCTACCTGAAAGGGCATGCATCCACTCCCGGACTGCAATTGGACGAGCTGCTTGGAGAAGGGAACCCTTACGGGAATGTCAAACTAAGTATCTCGCTGGATGCCAAACGGCAGGAGCACAGTAGTTTCTTCGGGAACATCAATGCGAACATCGAGGAGTTCGAGTTCAGGAAATATAAATACGAAGATATCCGACTGTCGGGCAATTTCAAGAAGAACAGTTTCGACGGAATGGTCCAGGTGAACGACCCGAACGGCAAACTCTATGCCGAAGGCATGTTCCGCCATGAAGGCAAGAACTCGCTGTTCAACTTCACTGCCAACCTGCAACACTTTCGTCCTGACAGCCTGAACC
Source organism: Parabacteroides sp. (assembly GCA_021204335.1). Classification (GTDB taxonomy): domain Bacteria; phylum Bacteroidota; class Bacteroidia; order Bacteroidales; family Tannerellaceae; genus Parabacteroides. The sequence goes on from JAJPZM010000341.1 coordinate 1,667, forward strand.
TGACCGACAAATACGAGTCGCCCGACATATCCCTGTCGCTGAATGCCGACTTTACAGGCAACAACATCGATAACCTGGAAGGTAATATACGGATAGACAGCCTCGCCTTCAATACGGCACCCGACAGTTTCTTCCTGAAGAAGTTCCAGGTAACGGCATCGGGCCATTCGCTCGACCGGCACCTGACGATATCTTCCGACGTTGTGAACGGTGAAGTGACGGGAGCTTATTCGTTCAAAACGATCGTGCCCAGCTTTATGAATATTTTCAAAGGCTATATCCCGGCACTGATCAATGCGACCCAAAAGGAACAGCGCGTGGAAGAAAACAACTTCTCGCTGCTGCTGACGATAGAGAATACCGAAAAGATATCGCAAACCTTGAAGCTCCCTTTCACAATGGTAAACCAGGGGCGCATCACCGGACATTATAACAACCTGTACAATAAATTCCGCATCGAAGCTTTCCTGCCCAAATTCAAGCTGGGTAATTCCCAGTTCGAATCGGGTTACCTGGCCTGTGACAACCCGGCCGAAAATATCGCTTTACAACTGAAAGCCGTCAATTACAACCAGAAAGGGCTTCGCAATTACCTGGACCTGAAAGCCGATGCCAAAGAGAACCGGATCAACACGCTGATAGGCTGGGCGAACAGCAAAGAGAAAGAATTCAGAGCAGAACTGTCGGCCTCCGCCCTTTTCACCGAAGAAGAACATGAGAAAGGCCCCACTACTCTGCGTACGGACATCTCGCTAAACGAAAGCCCGCTGATACTGAACGACTCCCTATGGAAGATCAAGCCTGCGGAAATTACCATTGCCGACGGCAAGATCGACATCCGAAACTTCAAAGTATCCAACGAAGTGCAATATCTGACACTCGACGGCAGCATCTCCAAAAACCCTGCCGACACCCTGCTGATGGACCTAAAGCAAGTGGAACTCAGTTATATATTCGACATTTTGAATATCCCTGTCCTGCAATTTGCGGGGAAAGCGACGGGTACATTCAATATATGCGACCTCTACGGCAGCCGCATGCTGAATACCGACCTCGAGATCACCGACTTCTCTTTCAACCAGACTCCCCTGGGACGCCTCAACCTGTTCAGCGAATGGGACGATGCGCAGAAAGGGATCATGATGCTCGGCAGTATCTATAAGAACGACACGACCTGGACGGACGTGAGCGGCTACATCTTCCCCGTCGGAGAGAATGCAGGGCTTTCCCTTTTCTTCGATGCTAACGACATCAATCTGGCTTTCCTGCATCCTTTCGTGGAGAAAGTGGCAAAGGACATGCAGGGACGCGGGTTCGGAAACGTGCATCTGCATGGCCCGTTTAAAGCATTGACGGTAGAAGGAGACGCGTATGTGCTCGACGGCGGGCTTGGGATTGAATACACCAATACCTACTACACCTTCTCCGACTCGATCCATCTGGACGAGAAATCGATCAATATGCGGAACCTGACGGTACACGATAAGTTCGGTAATCCGGGCGTTGTCAACATGAGCGTTTATCACAATCATTTCAAAGATGTCAGCTTCGATGTCAATGTAAAGACTAATAACATGCTGGTCTTTAATGCTACCAAAAAACAAAACCCCTTGATTCATGGGACGGTGTTTGGCAGCGGGACGGCATCGATCAAAGGAAACGACAAATTGATCAACTTCGACATCAATATGCGAAGCGACCCCAAGACGTCTGTATCTTTCGACTTTATGAATAATACGACTGCCACCGATTACGATTTTATCACTTTCATTGATAAAAAGAAGTTACAGGAATCGGCAGCCAACGACACTCTTTTGTCCGACTCGCTGAAAGTAACGGCTGACGACGAGGAAGAAGGAGCCGAAATGCGTATGAACTTCCTGCTCGACATCACACCCGATGCCAATATAGAACTGATCATGGATCCGATAGCCGGCGATAAGATCACCGGCAATTGTAGCGGAAGCATGCAGATAGAGTACGGAACAAAGACCGACCTGCGCATGTACGGGAATATGGGAATCGTAAGCGGTAACTACAACTTCAGCCTGCAACAGATCATCCATAAGGACTTTAAGATACGCGACGGCAGTTCAATCGACTTCCGCGGAGATCCTTTTAATGCAACGATGCATATCAATGCTATCTACAACCTCACAGCCAACCTGCGCGACCTTGACGAAGGATTAGCGGTGTTAAGCCCGCGAACCAACGTGCCGGTCAATTGCGTACTGAACCTGGACGGCATGCTGCGTAGCCTGACTATCGCGTTCGACCTGGAACTGCCCGGCTCGAACGAGGAGATAGAACGACAGATGAAAAGTCTGGTCGATACCGAAGATATGATGACACGCCAGATTATCTACCTGTTGGTGCTGAACAAGTTTTATACCCCCGACTACAGCCAGAATGCTTACCGCTCGAGCGAATTCGGTGCAGTAGCCTCATCGGCTATCTCCTCGCAGATATCCAGCATTCTGAACAGTCTGACGGATAAAGTACAGATAGGCACGAATATCCGTACCAGCGACGACGGCATACAGGATACGGAAGTGGAGATGTTGCTTTCCAGCCAGTTGCTGGACAACCGCCTGCTGTTTAACGGCAGCTTCGGTTACCGGAACAACACAAACCTTCAGAAGAACGACTTTGTCGGAGAATTCGACCTGGAATATAAACTGACCCCAAGCGGTGAAATCCGCCTGAAAGCATACAATCATGCCAACGATATGTACCAATATCTGAAACAGTCGCTGACGACGCAGGGAGTGGGTATCATGTTCAAGAAAGACTTCTCCCATCTGTCCGAGTTTTTCCGCCGTCGGCGCAGGTTGCCTCTCCTGCCGCTTACTCCTGCGAATCGGGTTCCTTTAGCAGAACCGGATACTACTGTTATAGCAACTCCTTTACCGCAAGCTGATAAGTAACAAGGTTATTGCTTTTCAAAACTTTCTTGCGTAGACGCTTTTCGGCATCGGGCAAAAGGTAATCCCAAAGCGTTTTCAATTTGGCAAGTATCTGATGGTCGCCACCTTCCAGGCAGGCACGATAGCGTTCCGATAGCATCTCGTGAAAGGAAATTAGTTTCGCTTTCTTTACGCTATCATCCATCTTGCTGCCGGTAACATACTCGGTTGCCAGCCAGGGATGAGACAGCAAGCCGCGTCCCAACATAATACCTTTCAGTAATGGATATGCGTCGGTTACCTGATGAATATCTTCCAGGCTATTCAAATCACCGTTATAGAAAAGCGGATGTTTGCATTCCTTGTAGAAACGGGCAAAGCCTTCTTTATCGATCGTTCCTTTGTATTGCTGGATACCCAGCCGGGGATGTAAAGTAACGTATGTAAGAGGAAGCGAATTGATACAGGGGAGAAGCGCCAGTGACTCGTCCGCACACTGCCAGCCGAGCCGTAGCTTGACGGAAAACTTCATATCAGGGAATTCATTGACCGTATTCAGCAACGCCTCCCTTTCCTCTTTATAAGGTAATATGCCGGAGCCCCGGTGTAGACGGGCCTGCATCGGGAAAGGACAACCCATATTTATATCTGCCTGCCGGTATCCCTGCTCCCGAAAGAGAGCTGCAATACGTCTGAACTCATCGGGCGTAGCAGCGATCAGCTGAGGGACGAGTGGAACTTCCCGATTACGCTCGGGGACAATGTCGCGTAACTCTTTATTGCGGAACCCCTCTTTCTCCAAACGGACAAACGGAGTATAATATGCCGTAACTCCACCGAATACAGCGGCATGAACTTCGCGGTAAATCGCATCCGTATATCCCTGCAACGGGGCAAAATGTACTTGGTAATCCATCAGGGAAACAGTTCTGAGAATAATGAATGAAGCTGCGTTTTTGCCTTTTCAAAGTCTTGCTTGCCGCCCAGTTCCTTTTCCAGCGAAGTGACGCCTTTATCCGTAAAACCACAAGGATTGATCAGCGAGAAGTAACTCAGGTCGGTATTGATGTTCAAGGCAAAACCATGCATCGTCACATAGCGGCTGCTCTTTACTCCGATAGCACAAATCTTACGGGCACGACCTTTTACCTCCGGGTCGAGCCAGACACCTGTTGCACCGTCCAGCCGTTCGCCTTTCAGGTCGTAGAGGGCCAGGAAGCGGATAATAACTTCTTCCAGGGTATGGATATATTGCTTCAGCCCCAACTGCCAATGCTCCAGGTCGAAAACCGGATAACCGGTAATCTGCCCGGGACCATGATAAGTAATATCTCCTCCCCGATTCGTATGAAAGAAAGAGATACCCCGTTGTTGCAACAATGGTTCCGGGATCAGCAGATTCGAGTCTTTCCCGCTCTTTCCGATGGTCAGCACCGGCAGATGTTCGCAAAAGAACAGTTTATTATCTTCCTGCCTGCTTTCCGCTTTGGCATGAAGCAGCGCATCGAACGCTTCTGTCTGAACAGTTAAAGCCTCGGCATAGTCGATACGCCCGAGGTCGTGATAAGCGAAGCTCTCCATTTCTTTCTCTTTTTAATTTTACTGTCTTTATTTATTTCGCCGGCACCGTAGCCCATTTGAATCTTAATCAGTTTGCCCATCAGCGAGAGGATCTGCCCCTGCCGTTTCAGCATATAGGGAGAGGGGTTGCCGGAGTTGAACTTCCTCGGGTTCAGCAGCGAAGCGGCAATCAGGGCGGCTTCCTCGCGGCTCAACCGGTTAGCCTGTTTACCGAAATGGGCTTTTGCAACAGCCTCCGCTCCATAGATACCGTCGCCCATCTCGATAGAATTCAGATAGACTTCCATGATGCGCTCCTTGCCCCATATCCATTCGATCAGCAGGGTAAAATAGGCTTCAACACCCTTGCGGATATAGCTTTTGGCAGGAAGAAGGAATACATTTTTAGCTGTTTGCTGCGAGATCGTGCTGGCGCCCCGTACCCGTTTTCCTTTCTCCGCTTCGTCGCGGGCTTTTTGTATCTGCTCGATATCGAAACCGTTATGATCCAGGAAAAGGTTATCCTCGGAAGCGACCACCGCCTGTACCAACGGCTGGGCTATCTGCGAAAGAGGCACCCATTGATGATCGAGCTTGAATGGCTTCCCGGCTTTATGCTGATCGTATAATCGCGACAGCATCAAAGGTGTATAATAAACGGGGATGAATTTGTAAGCCACCACCGCCAGTATGCTGGAAAGAAACAGGAAAATAAGGATATTCCTGCACCAGATCAATATGCGTTTAAATACAGGCATGTTCAATACTCTTTAGTTCCGGCAAAGATACAAAAAAAACGGAACCCCCTTTCGAGGATCCCGTTCTTCTATTAATATGATCGACTAATCAAATAATCAATTACTCTTCAACACCCCACTGCTGTTTAGCCAGACGCTTGTAGTTGTTCAATCTCCACTTAGCGTTAGCTTCGGCAGCCTGGAACAATTCGGCAGCTTCCTGCGGATATTGTTTCATAACAGATGCGAAACGTACTTCACCTTTTAGGAAGTCCTGGAACTTGCTCCAATCCGGTTCTTTGCTATCCAAAGTAAACGGATTCTTGCCTTCTGCTTCCAATGCAGGGTTGTAACGCCACAAGTGCCAGTAACCGCATTCTACTGCATTGGCTTCTTCCTGCTGGCTCTTACCCATACCCTGTTTCAAACCGTGGTTGATACATGGAGAATAAGCGATGATCAATGAAGGACCGTCGTAAGCTTCTGCTTCGCGGATCGCCTTCAATGTCTGAGCCTGGTCGGCACCCATTGCGATCTGAGCTACATATACGTAACCGTAAGTTGTAGCCATCAGACCCAGGTCTTTCTTACGAATTCGCTTACCGGCTGCGGCAAACTTAGCGATTGCACCTACCGGAGTAGCCTTAGAAGACTGACCACCTGTATTTGAATAAACTTCAGTATCCAGTACCAGGATGTTAACGTTCTTACCCGAAGCGATTACATGGTCGAGACCGCCGTAACCGATATCGTAAGAAGCACCGTCACCACCGATAATCCACTGTGAACGTTTTACCAGGAAGTGAGACAGTTCCTTGATCTGTGCGCATACCGGACAACCGTTTGCTACGCCTTCTTCTACGAAAGCCATGATCTGAGGAGTCAGTTCTTTTGTCTTGTCAGCATCGTTCTGGTTTGCCACCCATGCAGCAGCCACTTCTTTAGCCTGAGCAGGAGAATGTTCGCCGGCAACGATCTTATTCATCAGGTCTGTCAGACGAAGACGCATCTTTTCGTTAGCCAGTTCCATACCCAAACCGAATTCGCAGAAGTCTTCGAACAAGGAGTTAGCCCAGGCCGGACCCTGACCTTTTTCGTTGGTCGTATAAGGAGTGGAAGGAACAGAACCTGAATAGATAGAAGAACAACCTGTTGCATTCGCTACCATTTCACGGTCGCCGAACAACTGAGTTACCAATTTCACATACGGAGTTTCACCACAACCCGAGCAAGCGCCGGAGAACTCAAACAACGGAGTTGCAAACTGAGAGTTCTTCACGTTAGCCTTCGCGTCAACCAGATGTTGTTTGCTTGAGACCTTTTCAGCGCAATAGTCCCAGTTAGGAGCTTCAGCCAGCTGAGATTCCAGATCAACCATCTTAAGCGCTTTACCACCCTTCTTCGGATTACCCGGACAAACATCGGCACAGTTACCGCAACCCAGACAGTCGAGTACATCGACCTGGATACGGAATTGCATACCTTCGAATTGTTTTCCTGTAGCCTTCAAAGAGTTGCTGAACGGAGCAGCAGCCTGTTCAGCAGCATCCAGCACGAACGGACGGATAGAAGCGTGAGGACAAACATACGCACACTTGTTACACTGGATACAGTTTTCCGGTTCCCAAACAGGAACGAAAGTAGCTACACCGCGTTTTTCGTATTTGGAAGTACCCTGGTGCCATGCACCGTCTTCGATGCCTTCGAAAGCAGAAACCTTCAATAGGTCGCCATCCTGAGCATTGATCGGACGAACTACTTCGTTGATGAAAGCAGGGTCGTTGTTTGCTACCACTTCATCATCCGGCAGGTTAGCCCAATCCGGGTTAACAGCCAGTTGCTGGTATTCGCCACCACGGTCTACGGCAGCATAGTTCTTGTTAACGATATCTTCACCCTTCTTACCGTAAGACTTCATGATAAACTTCTTCATCTGTTCTACAGCCAGATCGACAGGAATTACGCCTGTGATACGGAAGAATGCAGACTGAAGGATCGTATTGGTACGGTTACCCAAACCAATTTCCAAAGCAATCTGTGTAGCGTTGATATAGTAAACAGTGATATTTTTCTGAGCGAAATAACGTTTTACCTTATTCGGCAGGTGCTTAGCCAGCTCTTCGCCATTCCAGATAGTGTTCAGCAGGAATGTACCGTTTTCACGCAAACCGCGTGTTACATCGTACATACGCAGATAAGCCTGAACGTGGCAAGCAACGAAATTCGGCGTATTTACCAAATAAGTAGAGCGGATCGGATGATCACCGAAACGCAGGTGAGAACAAGTAAAGCCACCGGACTTCTTAGAGTCGTAAGAGAAGTATGCCTGGCAATATTTGTTTGTATTGTCACCGATAATCTTTACAGAGTTCTTGTTAGCACCTACAGTACCGTCAGCACCTAATCCGTAGAACTTAGCTTCGAACACACCTTCGCCACCCAGAGCGATTTCTTCTTTCTGAGGCAGAGAAGTGAATGTCACGTCGTCTACGATACCCAGTGTGAACTGGTTCTTCGGCATCGGCAATGCCAGGTTTTCGTAAACTGAAAGGATCTGAGCAGGAGTAGTATCCTTAGAACCCAAACCGTAACGGCCACCAACGATAAGCGGAGCATTTTCCGTTCCGTAGTAGCAGTCTTTTACGTCCAGATACAGAGGTTCGCCTGTTGCACCCGGTTCTTTTGTTCTGTTAAGTACGGCAATACGTTTTGCAGTCTTAGGAACAGCAGCCAGGAAGTGTTTAGCTGAGAACGGACGATACAAGTGAACAGAAACCAAACCTACCTTTTCACCCTGAGCAGTCAGGTGGTCGATAGCTTCGCGAGCAGCTTCCGTAACAGAACCCATTGCGATGATTACGCGTTCTGCATCTTCAGCTCCGTAGTAATCGAACAAACCATATTTGCGGCCTGTGATCTTGGAGATTTCGTTCATATATTCTTCTACGATAGCAGGAACTGCTTCATAGAACTTATTGGATGATTCTCTGTGCTGGAAGAAGTGATCCGGGTTTTCTGCCATACCGCGAGCTTCCGGCTTTTCAGGATTCAATGCGCGTGCACGGAATTCTGCCAGAGCTTTCTGGTCGATCAGCGGAGCCAGGTCGTCATTCTCCAACGCTTCGATCTTCTGGATTTCGTGTGATATACGGAAACCGTCGAAGAAGTTCACGAAAGGAACGCGAGACTTGATAGTAGCCAGGTGAGCAACACCGGACAAGTCCATAACTTCCTGAACAGAACCTTCTGCCAACATTGCGAAACCTGTCTGGCGGGCAGACATTACATCCTGATGATCGCCGAAAATACACAGTGCATGGGATGCCAGCGTACGGGCTGATACATAAAATACACAAGGAAGCAACTCACCGGCAATCTTGTACATGTTAGGGATCATCAGCAACAATCCCTGAGAAGCGGTGTAAGTCGAAGTCAGGGCACCGGCTTGCAAAGAACCGTGAACTGCACCTGCAGCACCACCTTCTGATTGCATTTCCTGTACCATAACTGTTTCGCCGAAAATGTTTTTACGTCCAGCGGCAGCCCATTCGTCTACATATTCTGCCATTGTAGACGACGGAGTGATGGGATAAATAGCGGCTACTTCGCTGAACATATATGAAATATGAGCAGCAGCCTGGTTACCATCACAGGTCAAAAATTTCTTCTGTTTTGTCATAGACTCTTACTATTAGTATTTAAAAGAATTCTTAGTTAGTATAAAAAACCAAACAGCCAAAGTGGGATCATGTTGCCTTCTCCTACCTCAACCTTATCAATGGCGTAGTATAACTCGGGATTGTTTTTCACTTTCATACTTTCTTCTATCCTGAAATTATACTTCTCGTTTACCAAAAAGTGTGCGTTCTTTATTCCTTCATTCAGCTTATTGTCTTTCAACAGCTGGTTATAGAAGAAAGATTCACGCACTGCTTGCATATTTACCTCCATCGGGCGGATGGGGTACATCAGATTCGAATTATACATATATACGGTAGATGGCTTTTTCGGAAACGACTCTCCTACCGGATATAACATATTCATTAAACGGGCATCGGTCAGATACTTGATGTAATTCATCACAGTAGCCCTCGACGTTTCAATATCTTTACTCAACTGGCTGACGTTCGGCGTACAGGGCGCGCTGGTTGCCAGCAGATAGAGTAACTTACGGAGTTTCGGCAGATAACTTTGCTCGATCTGCTTAATATACAGGACATCTACTTCGAGCATCATGTTCATCGTCTTCAACAGGTTCTCCGAGAAATTGCGTTTCTCCAGGAAAAACGGATAAAAGCCATGATGCAGGTAATCCTGAAAATAAGCCATTGGTTTAGCGACCGAACAGATACCTTTCGCTATCTCCTGATGGTTTTTGATTACCTCCTCAAACGAGTAAGCCGGAAAACTGTTGCCCGACATCAGGTTCAAAAACTCCCGGAATGAAAAGCCGCGCAGGTTGTATGAAACCACTTTGCCCGACAAATCGGGATTCTCTTCTTTCAACCGCATCACCGACGAACCGGAAAAGACGATCTTCAGATCTTCAAAGTTATCATAACAATACCGCAACTCTTTCGACCATCCGGAATATTTGAACACCTGGTCTATCAACAGCACCTTCCCTCCTTTTGCCCTGAACTCAGACGCAAAGTCGACCAGCGTGCGTTCCGTAAAATAAAAGTGATTCAGATTGATATAGAGGCACTCTTTATTATCAGCACCAAAGTGTTCGCGCGCATAATCCAGTAAAAAAGTAGTCTTGCCCACTCCGCGGGAACCTTTGATCCCGATCAACCGGTCGTTCCAGTTAATCTCATCCATCAGCCCCCGGCGTACCGGTGCATGCAAATGTTCTACAAGGTATTTATGTGTTTTAAAGAATGCTTCCACCTGACTGTCTTATCTATATAGACCGCAAAGATAGAAATTATCCTCCACTTTGCAATACAGAGATAGCAATTTTATTTTCAGTTGGCAACCCAAAGTTAGCAAAGCGCATTGACGTTTGAGAGTTTAGAATTGGCAGTTAACGGTTAATACTAGTAAAACCCGTTAACTGTCAAACTCCTTTATATCTTGTTAATCAATAATGCTTACCCATCCGTAAGTATCCGGTTCGTCACCATATTGGATACCACGCAGTTTGTTATACAATTTCTCACAAACAGGACCCGACTTGCCGTCTTTGGCAATGACATAAGACTTGTTAATATCCAGGTCATCGATTTGTGAAATCGGAGCAATAACTGCAGCTGTACCACATTCTGCCGCTTCGTCGAATGTAGCGATTTCTTCTACCGGAACAGGACGGCGTTCAACAGTCAAGCCCATATCTGCTGCCAGTTGCTGCAAACTCTTGTTTGTAATGGAAGGCAGGATTGAATGAGACTGCGGAGTGATATAGCTGTTACCGCGAATACCGAAGAAGTTAGCCAGACCGCATTCGTCCAGGTATTTCTTTTCTTTCGGATCCAGGTATAATACGGCGGCATATCCTTTCTCGTGTGCCATTTCGCCGGCAACCAGACTGGCGGCATAGTTACCACCCACCTTGATCGTACCCGTTCCATGAGGAGCGGCACGGTCGTATTCGCGCATGATACAAACTTTTGAGGGCTTAAATCCACCTTTGAAATACGGGCCTACCGGAGTAACGAAGATCATAAACATATATTCGGGAGCCGGCTTCACACCCACCTGTGCACCCAAACCGATCATCAACGGACGGATATATAAAGCCGCACCACTTTCATAAGGCGGAACGAAACGTTCATTCAGTTTTACGACTTTACGAACGGCTTCTTCGAACTTCTCAAGAGGAAGTTCAGCCATCTTGATACCACGACTGGATGCTTGCATACGTTTGCCATTCTCATCCATACGGAACACACGGATCTTTCCATCCTTACCCTTGAATGCTTTCAGACCTTCAAACGATTCCTGTCCGTAATGCAGACAAGTGGCTGCCATATGAATGTTAATGATCTCTGAAGAACTGACTTCCAGTTCACCCCATTTACCATCGCGATAGTAACACCGTACATTGTAGTCTGTCTTCATATAACCGAATGCCAGATCAGACCAATTAATATTTTCCATATCTTGTCATAATTAGATTATGAACGCAAAAGTAAGTTATTTCGGATGATAATTGTTACTTTTGCGGCAAAATAATTAAAATATGAAAGTAATTGATCTGATCAACGGCAGCCAAACGACTGCTTTCTCATTCGAAATACTTCCTCCCCTGAAAGGGAACAGCATACAGAAGGTGTATAATGTGATTGATAAACTGAAAGAATTCGATCCCAAGTACATTAATATAACGTCTCATCATAGCGAATACATTTATAAAACGCTTCCCGACGGAAGTTTCCAGAAGGTCAATATCCGCAAACGTCCGGGGTCGGTTGCCATTGCTTCGGCTATCCAGAACAGATATGGTATTCCGGCGGTTCCACATATTATATGTAAGGGATTTACCAAAGACGAAACGGAATATGCCCTGATCGATCTTAATTTCCTGGGTGTTTACGATTTGCTTTTACTTCGTGGAGACGTTAAAACGTTAGAGGCGGAACAAAACGCCGACCTGTATCATGAACATGCAACTGATTTGCAGGAGCAGATAAACAATTTCAATAAAGGCATCGCCGTAGACGGTTCTACGTTCGAAGCCACTGAAACTCCGTTCTCCTACGGTATGGCCTGTTATCCCGAAAAGCATGAAGAAGCACCCAATATGGAATCGGATATCTTCTACTTGAAAGAGAAGGTGAAGAACGGTGCCGATTATCTGGTTACCCAGATGTTCTTCGACAATGAAAAGTATTATTCGTTTGTAGACCGTTGCCGGGCAGAAGGCATCACTGTTCCGATCATACCGGGAATTAAGCCGGTTGTTTTCAAAAACCAGCTGACGGTATTACCTAAAATATTCCGCTCCGACATTCCGGAACCGTTCGCTTCCGAGCTTCGCAAATGTAAGAATGACGACGAAGTAAAAGCGGTGGGTGTAGAATGGTGTATCCAGCAATGTAAGGATCTGATTGCACATGGTGTCCCAAGCCTGCATTTCTATACGATGATGGCGACGGATAGTGTTTATAAAGTGGCGAAAGAGATCTATTAATAAAGTAAAAAGAAATACGGGAATATTTACGACCCCCGTATTTCTTTATATAAATTAATGTATAGTAT
>JAJPZM010000030.1 GCA_021204335.1 Parabacteroides sp.
ATTCATATGATGTTCAATAAATCAACGGACATCATGCGGATAATCATATTATTTTTTTTTCAAAATAAAACCTTCATTCCTTCACCTGCGAAGCTATATACCTGATTGTATATACTTTACAGGTGAAGGATAAATATAGCGTTGCCTTTGAAAAGGCATTATTTTCATTTTTGCCTTCACTCTACAGGCTTATTTTATTCCAGCTAAAGAAGATTGCCTGCCGGCTGTTAAGTCGTTAGCAGGTTTAGTCTTACCACCTCTCCCGTTACCTCTTAGTTTAATTGTCCTTTATTCTTCTTTGTGCTTCATCTGTCGAACGCTTGTTTGACAGATGTCAAACGCTTATTCAACAACTGTCAAACAAGCGTTCGACAGTTGGCAAACAACAAAAAGATGCTAACTTTCATAATAAGTGGTGGTTAGCTAAGCTCTACCGGTTTACTACCTTTATCTTACCCCTTACTTTTGTGTTTTTACTCATATAGTGAAGGCAAATGTCTTTTTTTATATAAATATCCTTTATCGCAAAAAAAGATCCCTCACCCGTAAAGCCTATACAATCAAGCATATAGCCTTACGAGTAAAGGATTGAAGGTTATTATTTGAAAAACTTTTGTTGGAAGATATCAGAAAGAAGATGCTACGATCCAGTCTGTTGTCCAACTGTCTGTTACGATCTGTATCCTGTCTTTTGGCAGGGAAGTGACGAAGCTGATCTCTATCGTGCGGCGGTCGCCCGGCATGAGGGTGATGTAATTGTCGGAATAATGCACGGGGAGAATACGCTTTCCTGTTTCCTTATCAAAAACTTTAATACGGTTGAAGAAAGAGATACGGGTATCCGAATAGAGCGACACTGTGCCGGAGAAGGCGGTTCCCTCCTGCTGCAAGGATACTTTTATCTCCGGTTTCGCTTCGGGCAGGCGGGATAAGCCGGAATAATCTTTCGGGAGCGTGGTCAGCCAATAGATATTCGGCGCATCCGGTAACGACCGGGCTGCATCGGCAGATAAACCGGAACCGACCGACTGCACAGACAGGCTGAGGAAGTAAACACCTTGTATATCTTCCGGAACAGATACTTCAAACAGCTTTTCCACCGTATTGGCTTTTGCATCCGACATCATCTCCTTTTCCCAACGGACTTTTCTGGCGGTGTCGTAGATACGGGCGGTGACGGTCAAGTCGCGGTAATCGTACAAAGTGGTGTTCAACAGTTCCACCCCGCGGGTAACCGGATTATAGAACGGGTGCAAAGGTTCGCATCCCTTACGCGTACCATATAAAGAAGCGTTCACATCGAGGAACCAGTCATACATCTGCCCGCGCAGGGAAGTCCACGGGTTCTGGGTTTTCCAGATCAGTATGCCGGTGTACCAGTCCCATAGATGAGAACCCCATCCTTCCATAAAGCTGCGGTATTGGTCGTAGTTCACGACCTGCGCATATTTGCAATAGGTTTCAATGTCCTTCACCTGCCCGTAGCGTTCCAGATGATCGCCATAACCCAAATCGCGGTGATAGCGCCAGGTTGCATTGCGGGTAAAGCTCTTGCGGGGGAAACCTGCCAGATCCTTTTCCGTCATCATTTCACGCATACTTTCCACCTCCGGCGAACCGACCGAACCGGATTCGGGATTGAACGGGTGCGAACGGAAAGTGAAGAACCATTCCGGCTCCTGGATGCCGTAAGGACCATCGCCATTATCGCCCAACAGGTTGCGGGTGAACAGGGAATCGATCGAGTAGCTGACGAAAAGACGTTCGGGATCGAGCTCGGGAAAGACTTTTTCTTTTAATTGTTTGTCGATGTTTTTCGCCAGCGGCCACTCGTTGGCACCGCACCAAAGGCAGAGGCTGGGGTGGTTGCGTATCATCTTCACCTGGTCTATTATCGAAGCGATAAAGAGGTCATGGTTGTCGGGATATTCCCAACGGCGTTCGCGCGAATCGATTTTCATCGGGTCTTCCCAGGCGCCGTTGCAATCGCCGCTGCCCCACAGGTCCTGGAATACGAGTATCCCGTATTCATCACAGGCGGCATAGAATTCGGGACGTTCGAGCAGGGCACCTCCCCATACGTGGATCATGCGCAGATTCATTTCGGCATGGAAGCGCACTTCGTCGCGGTAGCGTTCGGGTGAAAGGCGCAGCAACCAGTCGGACGAGATGTAATTGCCACCGGTCACGTAGATCTTCCGGCCGTTCACAAAGAAGCGGCGGCCACCGTTGTCGGGACATTTATCGGTAGTGATCTCGCGGATACCGTATCGGAGTTGTTGGCTGTCGCTGATTTGGTTATCCGTCTCAAAGTAGATGCGCATATCATAGAGGGGCTGCTCCTCTACTCCGTTAGGCCACCACAGGCGCGGATTCTTTATCTTTAACCGATTGAATTGTACGAGCTTTTTCTCGTAAGGGGATAAAGTGACCTGTTGTGTCGAGCGGAGACCGTTTGTCTCACAAACCAGCAGCCCTTTACGCGGAGCTCCGGTTATATTTTCTACCTCAACGGAAGTGTTCACAAAAGCATCATCCTGTATTTTCTTCTCCGGAGAGCGCACGCCCGGCACTTTCGTTACCACGTAAGGCGACTTGACGATTACCGCACCGGTAGTGGTGATGGATGCTTCATCCCAAATGCCGGTATTACGATCCCTGATAGGTTGCACCCAGTCCCAGCCGGCCGTATATTGCATGGTGTTATTGCGGGCAATCTGCCCGTCACCGCCTTGTCCGCCATTGGGATTGCCGGGGTGCGTAGGGGGATATACGAGAACGGCTAATACGTTCGTGCCTTCTTTGTGAAGGATATCCGTTATATCGAAAGATTTACGGAGAAACATTCCTTCGTGGGTCGTATTGTTGAGACGTTTGCCGTTCATAAAGAGTTCGGCCTTGTAATTGATCCCGCGGAAGTTCAGCCATACGGTTCGTCCGTCGGGCACTACCGGCGTATCGAACTGGCAGACAAACCAGTAAGTATAGAAATCGTTGCCTGCTTCGTAGATGTCGGGGATCAGGTTGTTGTTCATGCCGAATTCGGGGGCGGGATAGAGCTTGTTGTCCAGCAGGGTGGTCAGGACGATTCCCGGAACGCGCGCCGGCATCCATCCGGTTGTTTCCAAGGGCGTGCCGCTCAACTGGTTTCCATCTGTTATTATCTCACTGGCCCTGCGTGCCAGCCAACCGGAGTTGACAAGCGTCTTTTCTCCGACCTCGAGGATTGTTACTGTGTTTTTCTGCGCCAAGGCGGGAAAGATCCCACTCACCATAAGTAGCAGAATAAGTAAAGAAAGAGAATTGTGCTTCATATCGTATCTGTTTAGTAGGCACAATATACAATAAAAAAATAAATAGTTACCCTATTGAAAGAGATAAAGCTATCTCTTTCAATATTGTTCCATCTGCTCCAACGTCTTCCCTTTGGTTTCGGGAACGAATTTCCAGATGAAAAGGGCGGCAAGGATTCCCATCAGGCCGTAAATCCAGTAGGCCATACCATGATTGAAAGTATCGGTCAGATACTGGTTCTTATCGAGCATCGGGAACGTCCAGGAGACAAGGAAATTGGCAATCCACTGCCCGGCAACGGCGATGCTCATCACCGTAGAACGGATGGAGTTCGGGAATATCTCCGACAGCAGCACCCAGCAAACCGGTCCCCACGACATCGCAAAACCTGCCGTATAAACCAACATGCAGACCAGCGAACCGACGCCCACCGCATGCGCATAGAACGTAGTACCCAGGATAATCATCGAAACTGCCATGATCAACGCACCGATAATCATCAGCGGACGACGGCCGAACCTGTCGACCGTAAAAATCGCCAGCACCGTAAACGACAGGTTAACCGCCTCGACAACGATCTGCTGCAACAACGCGGCATCGGTAGCTGCCCCCATCGTCTTGAATATCTCCGGAGCATAATAAAGCACCACGTTGATACCGACAAACTGCTGGAATCCGGACAGCAGGATACCTACCATAATAATCAGCATACCGAACGAACGGATCGGGAAGACCAGCGAAACAAAGAAACTGCCAATCAGGGCAATCTCCAACGCACTTGTATTACCCGCCAGCTCCAACGCCCCGTAGGCGAGCAGGAACAACACCAGCCATCCGCCCATAAACTGATAGTAAGGACGCATGGAAGGGGCCTTTTCTTTAAAACTTTCTTTAATGTCGGCCAGTTCCCTGCCGGCTTCCTCCCTGTCCAGCAAACGGTCAAGGATAGTCAGCGCTTTCTCCGTCTTTCCGCGCATTACCAGGTAACGGGGAGTTTCGGGTACAAACATCAACAGGGTAAAGAATAATACAGCGGGAATGATTTCGGAAGCAAACATCCATCGCCAACCAATAGTATTCAACCACGTAGCGTCTCCCTACAAAGCAATCGTATAGTTAACGAAATAGACAACCAGCATACCGAAATAATAGCAAACTGGTTCCACGAAACCAGGTTTCCGCGACGAGCAGCTGGAGCAACCTCGGCAATATACATAGGCGAAACCATCGAAGCCAGCCCGACGCCTATCCCGCCCAATATCCTGTAGGCTACAAACTGATACATAAAGGTATGGTCACCGCTTCCGGGCATTCCGAATCCCAGCTCAGGCCAGGAAGAACCGATTGCCGAAAGCAGAAAAAGGACGGCGGCAACGATCAGCGTCGGTTTGCGCCCGTAGCGCTGGCTGACCCAACCGGCAAAAGAGGCGCCCAGAATACAACCGATCAAGGCACTGCTGACAACGAATCCTTCCAGCGAATTTGCCTGGTCGAGAGGCAAGCCGTAGGGTTCGATAAAGAATTTCCTGAGTGATTCGACGGTGCCGGAGATGACAGCCGTATCGTATCCGAATAACAACCCTCCAAGGGTGGCAACGAGGGTAATGCCGAAAATATAGTTGTTGTTTTTCATGTTCATTAGATTAAAAAGAGAAAGAGGGTGATTCTTTCACCCTCTTTGTTATTAGATATACAGGTTCACGATCATCTCATACAACTCCTGTTTACCGCTGATCTGCTTCGGCTCACCGTCGCGGAGAGCAATCGTACGCAGGTCTTCCAAGGTCAGCTTGCCGTCTTCGAAGGCTTTACCTTCGCCGGCGTCGAAACTGGCATAACGTTCGGCACGCATCTTCTTGTAATCAGACTGCTCGAGGATAGCGGCTGCCGTCATCAGGGCGCGGGCGAAAGCATCCATGCCGCTGATATGGGCCAGGAAGATATCGTCCAGGTCGGTAGAGTTACGACGGGTCTTGGCATCGAAGTTCGTGCCACCCGTTGTCAGGCCGCCGCCTTGCAGGATGACCAGCCATGCCTGGGTTAGTTCATAGATATCTACCGGGAACTGGTCGGTATCCCAACCGTTCTGATAGTCACCGCGGTTGGCATCGATACTGCACAGCATGCCGGCATCTGCCGCAGCCTGCAATTCGTGTTCGAAAGTATGTCCTGCCAACGTTGCATGGTTGACTTCGATATTCAGGGCGAAGTCTTTATCCAGCCCATAATGACGCAGGAAGCCGATAACAGTTTCAGAGTCTACATCATATTGGTGCTTGGTCGGTTCCATCGGCTTCGGTTCGATCAGGAAGGTTCCTTTGAAACCGTTCTTGCGGCCGTAGTCGCGTGCCATCGTCAGCATCATTGCCAGATGATCTTTTTCGCGTTTCATATCGGTGTTGAGCAGGCTCATATAGCCTTCGCGACCACCCCAGAATACATAGTTCTCACCGCCGAGGGCAATACAGGCATCGATGGCATTCTTGATCTGAGTGCCGGCACAAGCCACTGCGGGGAAGTAAGGATTGGTAGCCGCCCCGTTCATATAACGCTTGTTGCCGAATACGTTGGCGGTAGACCATAACAGTTTCTGTCCCGTTGCCTGCTGAAGGCCTTTGGCATGCTCCACCATCGTGTGCAGGTCTTTTTCAAACTGCGCCAGCGTAGATACTTCGTCGACCACATCCACATCGTGGAAACAATAATAAGGGATATTACATTTGGTCATAAACTCGAACGCTGCATCCATCTTGTATTTGGCACGACTGATCGGGTCGGAAGCTGCATTCCAGGGGAATGTTTTCGTGCCGCCGCCAAACTGGTCGCCGCCTTCGGCACAAAACGTATGCCAGTAAGCCATTGCAAAACGAAGATGATCTTTCAGGGTTTTACCCATTACCACCTTATTTTCATCATAATAATGAAATGCCATAGGGCTCTTTGAATCGCGCCCTTCAAACTGAATCTTACCTATTCCGGGGAAGAATTCTTTTTCGCCTTTATAAAAGTCCATGAATTTAATGTTTTAATGATTTATATTACATTGGTATTATTGTCTGCCATCAATTGGTCGAGCCGTTCTTTCCAGATACTGTATGCCGCGCAATACTTGTCGGCTTTCAGTCCGTCGGGTTCGATCACGTCGATCTTTTTCAGTGAGGCAAACGCCTCCTCTGCCGATTGATAGATACCGGCACCGATACCGGCTCCCTTGGCGGCACCTGCCGCTCCGTTGGTATCGAACAATTCGATCACTGTTCCCGTCACACCCGACAAGGTGTCGCGGAAAACAGGGCTCAGGAATAAATTCGCATTCCCGGCACGAATCACATCGATGTCGATACCCATCTCATTCATTATATCCATCCCGTACTTGAAAGAAAACACAATACCTTCCTGTGCGGCACGGGCAATATGCGCCTTGTTATGAATATTAAAGTTCAGTCCGTGGATAGAACAATCGATTTCCTTATTCTGCAACATGCGCTCCGCCCCGTTTCCGAACGGCAGGATCGACAGACCTTCCGAGCCGATAGGCACGCCGGCAGCAATCTCGTTCAACGCCGGATAGTTGATTCCTTCGGGAGCTACATTCTTCTTCACCCACGAGTTAAGGATTCCTACCCCGTTGATGCAGAGCAAAGCCCCCAATCTCGTATGTTCGGCTGAATGATTTACATGAGCAAAGGTATTTACACGCGAAAGCGTATCATAGTTGACTTTACCGTTAACGCCATATACCACACCGGAAGTACCGCCGGTGGCAGCAATTTCGCCCGGATTCAGCACATTCAGCGACAAGGCGTTATTCGGCTGATCGCCTGTGCGGTAAGTAACCGGCGTACCCTTTTTCAATCCCAGTTCGGAAGCGACGGAAACCAGCAATTCTCCCTGCAAACCGAAAGTAGGACGTATCTCCGGCACCAGGTCGTAACTGAATCCGAAGAAACTCATCAGGTCTTCCGAGACCTTCTCGTTCTTGAAGTCCCAGAAGATACCTTCCGACAAGCCGGATACGGTTGTAACGATATCCCCGGTCATGCACATGGCGATAAAGTCGCCCGGCAACATGAATTTGTAGACCGAACGAAACAACTCAGGTTCAAACTCTTTTACCCAGGCCAGCTTTGCCGCCGTAAAGTTTCCCGGTGAGTTCAGCAAATGAGACAGGCATTGTTTTTCCCCGATATTCTTGAAAGCGCGGTCGCCGTATGGCACCGCCCGGCTGTCGCACCAGATGATCGACGGGCGCAGCACTTCCATCTTCTTGTCGACCAACACCAGTCCATGCATCTGATAAGAAATGCCAATGGCTTTTATCTCATCTCCCCGAATGCCGGCATTGGTAACCGCATCTTTAATAGCAATTTTCAGATACTTCCACCAGTCTTCCGGTTCCTGTTCCGCCCAACCGGGTTTCAATGCTTTGATCGGGGCTTCCTCTTTCGGATAGAAGTCGGCTCCTACCGTCAGTCCCGAACCGGCATCCACGATAGACGCCTTGACCGACGAACTACCAATATCACAACCTAATAAATACATATATTCAGTTATTAATTCTTATTAAACCTGGAACGTTGCTTGTTGTACTTCACTTTGTCGAAGCGGCAATAGCGGGCGGCACGGTGAGCAACATCCTTTTCCGTTTCTTCCGTCTGGACAACGTAGTCGAGCGATAACATTTTCTTTTGGAAGTTACGTACATCCAGCTCTTTATTGTAAATGATCTCGTAAGTACGCCTCAACTGATAAGTCGTAAACTTAGGCGGCAGATAATCAAATACGATAGAAGGCTCCTTTTCTATCCATTCCTGTATTTCTTCTACCGCCGCATTGATAATCTCTTTATGGTCGAACGGCAAATAAGGCAGGGCGTCGATCGGAAACCAGGCTAACGAGTCGTAACGGCTTGTGGGATTCATCCTCCGCCCGATCTTGCTTAATGCCAGATAAGCGACTGTTACGATACGGCCAATCTTCAGCTTGGAAGCATTTTCCAGCCACTTCACATCCTCCTCGTTTCTGGTACGGTCAGGGGAACCGAAACTGCGGAATTGTTTCAGCGGGACACGCTTCAACCCGGTTGTTTCGTGAAGAACGCGGTAGGCTGCCGTATCGAGGTCCTCACTTTCGTATATCAAACTGCCGGGAAGTTTATAATGTTTATCTTCGCTTCCTTCTTCGTTGTTATTATTTCTTTCTACGAGCAGTACACAAAGCTTATCTTCTTTTACACCTAAAAGTACGCAATCCACAGATACGTGCGGGGAGAGCATTTCTTTATTTTCCATATGTGTTTCCATAATATTACATTAATACCGGGGCAAATATAAGCATTTTTTCAGCAAACATAATGTAAGTAGAACAATATCTATTTCCATACGGGAATAATCTCCTTTTTAACATGCTTTATTAAAACTTCCCGAACTATTCCCCTCTCAAAGCACTTTTATTAATACATTTGTCACAGATTAAAAATCATCATGGATATAAAACACATACAGTTCACGTGCCGGATGTACTGGGCGAATATAAAAGGGCTGCTTACTGTCTTGGCAGAGGGGATCATCCTACTGGCATCCATAGCCTCCCTGTTCGTTCTTGTCTATCAGTTTGGTTTCCGCCAGACAAATGAGACAATTCATGCACTTTACCAGGGACAGGTTTATATATTGCTTGCTTTCTTCATCGGCATTACGCTACGCTATATTGTCCGGTTCAGCGAGATCATTCAGGAAAAACTGCTGTATCTGGATATCAGTATCTATTTCCTGCTTTTTGCCGTCCTGTCGGCTAAAGTATTTTCCGGGATATTATCCGGCAGTCGTTGCCTTACCTGGATTTCCTGTCCCATCCTCTTTTCATTTATATCATGATACTGGTGCTCAGCGTGATCCATTTGTCCCGGCAAACGTTTACACTGATGCAGACACGCATCAAGCCTTCTCTGCTGTTCCTGCTCAGTTTCATCATCGTCATTCTGGTCGGTGCAGGATTGCTGATGTTGCCGAATGCAACCACCCGTCCTATCCATTTCGTCGACGCGCTGTTTACGGCAACGACCTCGGTCTGCGTAACCGGACTGACGACGGTCGATGTGGCAACCACTTTTACCCATATCGGGCAGATTATTATCATGATCCTGATACAGATCGGGGGAATAGGCGTTATGACTTTCACTAGTTTCTTCGCCCTCTCTTTTATGGGACACTCCTCTTTCACCAGTAAAATGGTATTGAAAGATATGCTGAACGAAGAACGGATAAGCGGGTTGTTCAGAGTTCTGTTGAATATTCTGTTTGTCACCTTTTTTATCGAAGGCGTGGGAGCTTACTTTATATATATGGATATAAGGGGGACGCTTCCCGGAAGCACCCTCCACGACGATTTGTTCTTTGCCGTATTCCATGCGATTTCCGCCTTTTGTAATGCCGGCATTTCTACGCTGAGCGGGAATATGTGCGATCCGCTGGTAGCCCACAACTATAACCTACATATCTGGATTTCTCTGCTTATCGTCTTCGGAGGATTGGGATTTCCGATCGTTTTCAACTACCTCAAATTGCTCAGACATTTTATTGTCAATACCTTTATGGTTGCGACCAGGTTACAGAAACGCTATATCCATACTCCCCGTATCATCAATATACATACTTATATAGTTGTGATAAGCACGCTGATTCTGATCGGTGGCGGCATGTTCTTTTACTATCTTTTTGAAATGAACAATACGCTGGCGGGGCTTCCGCTGAAAGGGAAGCTGGCCGATGTCCTGCTTGGTGCAGTCACACCAAGAACAGCCGGATTTGCCGTTGCCGATATGGGAGCGCTTCGACCTGTCACGCTGATGCTTACGCTGATCCTGATGGTAATAGGAGCCGCACCGATGTCGACCGGCGGCGGGTTGAAAGTAACGACCGTTTTCGTCGCTTTTCTCACTGCTTTCAACGTCGCCCGCGAGAAAGAGAAAGTAGAAGTTCGCAAACGCGAGATATCCCTTTCGACTATCCGAAGGGCTTTCGCAACGATTGTCCTTTATTTTCTTTTTGCCTCCCTGGCTGTGTGGATATTATCTTATACAGAGGAAGGTACACACACCGGTCTTTACGCTGACATTCGAGGTAGTCTCCGCACTGAGCACAGTCGGGTCGAGCCTCAACTTCACCCCGCATCTGACCATAGCTGGTAAGCTGGTCATTATCGCAGCTATGCTGATCGGCCGTATCGGAGTATTGACCTTTCTGGTCAGTTTTATTAAAGAGTACAAAAAGAGGGATTACACATATCCCCAGGAAAATATATTAATGTAATAAAGTAACGCCTTATGAAATTTCTCATAATAGGATTAGGAAACCTGGGACGCGCCATAGCGGAAAACCTTACCCGCATCGGCGATGAGGTGATCGGAGTCGATCTGAACCTGCATAAAGTGGAGGCCGTCAAACAGACGATTTCCGGTTCCGTCTGTCTCGATACGACCGACAGGGATGCGCTAAACTCGCTTCCGCTGAATGAGATGGATGCTATCTTCGTCACCTACGGTAAGAACTTCGGGACATCGGTGCAAACGGTAGCCCTACTGAAAAGCCTGGATGCCGGCAAACTGATCGTCCGCTCCATCTCCCCCATCCACGAAACGGTGATCCGTTCTATCGGGGTATCGGAGATTATCCGGCCGGAGCAGGATTATGCCGCCACATACGCTTCCCAGAGCTTGTTGGGTGACCTGTTCCAACGCTGGTACCAAGTGACGGAAACCCATCATTTATATAAGATAAAAACACCGGCAGCCTTAGTCGGACAGTCGCCAAAAACAATCGATTTCCAAACAAACTTCGGCATCCGGCTGGTAGGTATCGAGCGCGCCAAAGAGATAAGGAATCTGATCGGGTTAAAGCAAACCCAATATTATGTGATCGACCCGATGACAGAAGATTTAGTGATAGAAGCGGATGACAGGTTGATCCTTTTCGGAAAGATGGAAGTGCTCCATAAAATCAAGGAACTATAAAAAAGCGGATCCTATAGATCCGCTTTTTCCTTATATAATATACATCAATCAACCTTTTTAACCAACACTTTATCAATACGGGCACCGTCCATATCCACAATCTCGAACTCAAAGGTTAACCAGGTCAGGGTTTCCCCTACCTTCGGAACACGTTCGAGGATTTCAAGGATCAATCCGCTCAATGTATTATAATCATGCTCGGCATACAGGTCTTCCATATCGAAGTATTCCAGGAAATCATAGAAATTGTATTGGCCGTCTACTAACCAGGAGCCGTCCGCACGCTGTGTTATCTCAGCTTCCTCCCCTATCTCGGGAACCTGACCGATCAGCCCTTCCATGATATCTTTCAGCGTTACGATACCCTGGATACCGCCAAACTCATCTGTCACAATGCCATACTTCACACGTGCCTGCTTGAACTGCTCCAGAGCATTATACACACTTTGGTTCTCAGGAAGATATTGGGCAGGACGTATCACCTGCTCCAACGAGAAATCGGGTTCATCGATCCGACCGAACAGGTCTTTCAGATAAACAACTCCCCTGATATTATCGAATTTCTCGGAAGCAACCGGATAGATATTGAATAAGTTTTCCTGTACCTTCTCACGAATCTTTTCGATGCTGTCGGTTACGTCCAACCATACAAGGTCGCTCCGGTGTGTCATGATCGAACCGACATTACGGTCGCCCAGGTTGAAGACGCGCTCCACAATATCCTGCTCCACCTCCTGCACTTCGCCACCATCAAAGCCCTCTTTCACGATCGCCTTGATTTCTTCTTCCGTTACTTTATTATCTTCATTATCCTTAATACCGGTAATCTTAATGGTAAGGGCAGTACTTTTCGACAACAGCCACACAAAAGGAGAAGCCAGCTTCGACAACAAATACATCGGTTTGGCCACCAGCATGGAAATCCGCTCGGCATATCCCATACCGATACGCTTCGGGACAAGCTCACCCATAATCAACGTCAGGTAAGTAACTACTATTACGATTAATGTTTTTGACAGTCCCAGCGCGTAGGGTTCAAGCGCAGGAACATGACGTACCACTTCTGCCAGGTTGTAGGCAAACGCCTCTCCTGAATACAAACCGGTCAGGATACCGATTAGCGTAATTCCGATCTGGATAGTTGACAAGAACCGGTCCGGTTCTCCCGCCAGCTTCAATGCGGTTTGTGCTGATTTATTACCTCTTTTTGCCTCCAGTTCCAACCGGGCCTTGCGGGCAGACACCAGAGCGATTTCAGACATAGACAAAACACCATTCAATAAGATAAGGCCAATAATAATAAATATTTCCATTTGCTATATAAACAGCGATTGATTAGGGAGCGAAGATATGAATTATATCGAAATTAATACTACATTTAGAGCTTAATTAATATTATGATATATAACATGAAACATCAGATTATATTACTTGGGAAAGATATAACTTCCGTCTATCACGGGATCAAAGAGTTCGCACCGGATCATGTGCACCTGCTTTGTACAAACGAAACAAAAGATGTTGCCGATCCTTTGTTTCCGCTCTTACCCGCCAATATCCGCCGGACATTATACCGCACCGAACCATACAATGGGGAACATGTGCGCAACGTTTGCCGTAAAATCCATCAGGCGAACCCTTCCGCCGAGTTTGCCTACAACCTATCGGAAGGTACTAAGCTTATGGCTTTTGCCGCATTCACCATCGCTAAAGAATATAACGTGCCGGCTTTCTACCTGACACAGCTGGGCGATTTGATCTGGCTCGACAACTTTGAGATGCGCCCGATGAAAAGCCAGCTGGACAACAAGGAGACACTGGGTCTCAGCGGAAATATCCTCACCGAATACCAGGATGTCAAGCAACTGAGCGATACCGACATACATGCTTCACTGCTGATCAAGCAATTTATCGAAAAGTATCCGAAAGAACACTCCATGATCCAAAAGTTCTTCAACATATTCTGCGAACGGGATATTTCGCGCCTTCCGGCATCCCGCGTATTCAAAAACGGATTGCACTTCAAACACCGGCAGGATACGTTCCTGATTGCCCAGCAAAACCACATCCTGTTAAAACTATCGACATCAAATGCCCTAATGCTATTCTTTAAAGGACGCTGGTGGGAAACCCTGGTCGCCAGTAAAGTGAGATCATGGAGCCAGACACATCCCAATCGCCCGGAAGTATGGCAAAGCGTTATCTTCCGGACAGAAGGAGAGAATCCCAAAACTAAAAACGAAGTAGACGTCCTGCTAAACAACCAGCAGCAACTAATCTTCATCGAATGCAAGTCGGGGCAGATCACCCAAAATGATATTTACAAAGTAGATGCCGTACGCGAAACCTATGGCGGCGATATCTCATTAGCCATACTGGCCAGCTACTACCCGGTAGAAGACAGCCTGCAAGAAAAATGCAAGGATTTGCAAATAAACCTTTTCGCCCCTGCATATATGGATGAACGCATCGACCATCTCGATGCCCTCCCCACCTGGCTGGAAAGGCTTTCCAACTCCTTACAACTATAAAAACAAAAGAAGCCGTTCTACCTTCTCAAGCGGAACGGCTTTTATCAATCGATAAGTTTTTGCTAATCTAATACATATTAGAAAACAATATCGGGAGATAGATACTTACACTTATTCTAAATTCTAAACTTCATCATCTATTGGATAAGGGGAAACGCTTATTTCCCAACAACTTTTTTTGTGCAAATGGTATGCCAAAAAGTGGGACAAAGAGGGCACAACAGTAG
>JAJPZM010000023.1 GCA_021204335.1 Parabacteroides sp.
GGTATAGATCAAAAATCATTTATGCACGAACAGGAAAAGTCACAACACTTGGATCAAAGTAAAACATGACTCTCCTTAAATTTCTAATATTAATAAAACACTACAATGTATGGAACAAATTCGTATGGGGAACCCTCAATTTCTCTTTAACACACACAACAAAATAGCGCGAACTGCAACGTTAGCTTTAATTAGCCCTTTCTTTTTATGACGGGGATATTTGCTTCTGAGTCTTCAGGAGCAGTTAATAACGGGATACAGGCAACAAGTATCGCACAACAGAAAATCCAAACTATCACTGGCAAGGTCGTCGATAAAAACGGCGAACCGATAATCGGAGCCAATGTCGTAGCAAAAGGTACTACAAACGGAACAGTAACCGATGTCGATGGTAATTTCACACTGGACGTTTCTGATAACGTAATCTTACAAATATCATATATCGGATATTTGACACAGGAAGTTCCTGTGTCAAACAAAACAGTGATCACTGTTCGCCTCGTTGAGGATACGCAAAGCCTGGATGAAGTGGTAGTAGTCGGTTACGGTACCCAGAAAAAAGGGGAAATTGCCAGTGCCATTTCAAGTGTAAAGTCAGACAACTTCGTAAAGATACCTACGACAGATGCCGCCCAGTTAATCCGGGGCCAGGTAGCAGGTTTGAATGTGGTAACACCGGACGCCAATCCGGTAGGTAAATCCCAGATAACTTTACGTGGTGCCGGTACATTGAAATCATCGACTACCCCATTAGTCCTGATAGACGGCGTACCAGGCGATATGGATACGGTTTCTCCCGACGCAATCGAACAGATCGACATCTTGAAAGACGGTTCTGCTGCGGCTATTTACGGAACACGAGGAACAAACGGTGTTATTCTGATCACTACTAAGAATGCTAAAGGTGAGATGCCGACGGAGATTGATGTAAACGCCTATCTGGCCACTCAACAGATAACCCGCCGACTTTCTTTCTTTGATGCAGACGGCTACCGAAACCTGGTTGCCCAAGGTAAGCCCGGTACACAGGATGATGGTGCTACCACAGATTGGTTGGATGAAGTTATGCAGACTCCATTGACACAGATTTATAATATCTCATTACGCGGTGGCAGCAAGAATACGAATTATGTAGCCAGTTTCGAATACCGCGGTATAGAAGGGATCATGAAATGTACGAAGAATCAGATGTACTATCCGCGTGTGGATCTTACACACCGCATGTTCGACAACAAACTGAAGCTCACAGCTCATTTAAGCGGTTACAAACAAACTTATTTTGCCGGTTCCGACGATGATAATGGTTTTAATAAAGAGGTTTACCGTAATGCCATTACCTACAATCCGACTACCCCGGTAAAAGATGCTAATGGGAAATGGTCTGAAAGCCCGTCCAAAACCGATTACCCGAACCCGGTAGGTTTGATAGAGGAAATAGAAGGGGAAAACCAGGCAACCAACTTACGTATGCATGCTTCCGCCTCATTTACACCGATAGACGGGTTGGAAATAAAGTATCTGGTATCTTCAAACAACTACAATCAGGTGCGTGGTTACTATGAAACGACAAATCATATATCTTCCTATAAAAATGGTAGAAGCGGTTTTGCTTCACGAGGTACTAAGCGGAAAGTAGATGATATGTCTGAACTTACGGCTTCTTATCGTAAAACGATCAAAGATCATACATTCAATATATTAGCCGGTTACAGCTGGATGCGTACGAATTATCAGTTCTACTGGATGCAGAACTTCAACTTCCCGTCGGATGATTATACCTATAATGGAATGGGAACAGGGCAGGCGCTGAAAGATGGACGAGCCAATGAATTTCCGAACAGAAAGAGAATAAACTGATCGGGTATTTCGGCCGTTTCAATTATAGCTATAAAGGTAAGTACATGCTGGCAGCCAGTATCCGTCATGAAGGTTCTTCAAAGTTCGGTGCAAACCATAAATGGGGTAACTTCCCTTCCGTATCCGGAGCATGGAGCATCAAAGACGAAGCATTTCTTGAAGATATCAATCTGTTAAGCCAGTTAAAGCTACGTGCCGGTTTTGGTATAACAGGTACGGAACCGAATGATCCATACATGTCGCTGAATAGTCTTGATTTTGGTACATACGTGTATTATAATGGAGGTTTCATAAAAACTACCCGTCCGGGATCTAACTCGAACTCAGACCTGAGATGGGAAAAGAAGAAAGAAACAAACGTAGGTCTGGATTTTGGATTTTTAGACGATCGCATCACTGCAACTATCGACTACTATAACCGTAAAACAGAAGACTTGCTCTGGGATTACAATGTTCCCATTCCTCCTTTCTTGTATAGTAAAATGACAGCCAACGGTGGTTCTATCCGCAATAGAGGACTTGAAATTTCGGTAACGACTATTCCTGTTCAAACACAGGACTGGCAGTGGATAACTTCTATGAATTATTCTACCAACAAGAGCGAGCTGTTATCTTTATCAAGCGACCAGTATGTATCCAACGACTATTCTGATCAGGGAGGCTTGCCGGAACCGTTACAGATGGCAAGTCACCGTATCCAGGTGGGTGAACCGATCGGTAACTTTTATGGCTATAAAAGTATCGATATCGATGATAACGAGCACTGGATTATCGAGGGTGCTGACGGTAAAGCCAAGCCGATAGAAGACCAGGTACCAGATGATAAACAGGTTATCGGCAATGGCGTTCCACAACATTATTTGAACTGGAACAACACCGTACGTTTTAAAAACTTCGATTTGTCTGTTACAATGCGTGGTGCATTCGGATTTGACATATTGAATACCCCCAAAATGCGTTTCGGAGTTCCGATTATGTTATCACGTGGTAATGTTCTTGAATCTTCTTTTGATAATGTATATGGAAAGAGACCTTTGGCAGACGACCAGGGAATACAATATGTCAGCTATTATGTAGAAAAAGGTGATTACTGGAAGATAGACAATCTTACTCTGGGTTACACTATCAATTTCAATAAATGGTTGAAATCGCTGAGAGTTTACGGAACTATTTCCAACCTGGCAACTATTAGCGGTTATTCCGGTATTGACCCGGAAGTCGGTATCAGCGGCCTGAACCCGGGTGTCGATGACATCAGCCGTTATCCGGCAGCAAGAACTTATACATTAGGAGTGTCTGTTAAATTTTAATCGGAAATAAATATGAAAACATATCTTAAAACAACTGTAGTTGCACTATGCGTAGGAAGTCTTATCAGCAGCTGCAGTAATAATCTGGATGAAAAAGTTTATTCATTGGTAACGGAAGATACCTATAATTATACGACGGAAGACTTTCATCCTACCGTAGCAAGTACATATAGTTACTTCCGTTTTATCGGACACGATAACTATTGGGCAACCCAGGAACTGACTGGTGATTGTATCGTAAATCCACCTAACTCGTCCGGTTGGGACGACGGCGGAACTTACCGTATGCTACACTATCACAAATGGACTTCGGAACAGAACCACGTAAGGGTGATGTGGGAGAAATTCTATCAGGGTGTTATATTGTGTAACACTGTAATCGATCAGATCGAAAATGATATACTTCCGGCACCGTCAGACAATGAAAAACGGAAAGGGCTTGCCGAGTTAAGAGCTGTTAGAGCCTATTATAACTGGTTGATCTGCGATAACTTCGGAGACGCTCCGTTGCTAAAGGAAAGAACATCGGAACTGCCGGAAAAGAGTTCTCATAAAGAGATCTATCAGTTCATTGTGGATGAGTTGAAAGCAGTAATCCCTAACCTGGATGAAGAACAAGGCGGTAATATGTACGGCCGTATGAACAAATGGGCCGGCATGACTTTACTGGCGAATGTTTATTTGAATGCAAAAGTATATATCGGTGAAGAACACTGGCAAGACTGTATGGATATTTGCGATCAGATCATTGCAACCAGCCCATGCGGATTATCAGAGAACCATAACGCATCTTTCCGTGCAACAGGTACTGAAAACTCTAAAGAAATCCTGTTCACTATTCCGTTCGACAAGACATTGGCAGGCGGACAATCCATACACATATTCTCCTGGCATGGCGAATTACAGAAGAAGTTCAAACTGGAAGCTACCCCCTGGGGAAGTGGTTTAGGAATGGCTCTGACACAATTCATCGATACTTACGATGAAAATGATACCCGTTTGGCAGATACATGGTTGATGGGCGACCAATACACACCGGAAGGAGAACTTTTAATGTGTACTTACGATATGAAAGGCCAGCCTCTTTCATATATCAAAGATGTAAAAGATGGCAATTATACGAATGAAACAGACGGTTACCGTATGTTTAAATTCGAAGTAGCGGAAGGAACCACAGGATCTTCCGATACGGATTTCCCATTGCATCGTTATTCAGAAATACTGTTAATGAAAGCGGAATGCCTGTTACGGTTAGGTAAGCCCGGAGCCGGCGATTTGGTTATCCAGGTACGTAAGCGTAACTTCAAAGAGCATCCGGAAAAAGCTACCGTTACTGATAATGATCTGAAAGCCAACAGTAGTTATCAATACGGTACGGTAGTCAACTACGTTAATCAGCACGACGGTGACCAATCGCCTATCGAATTCGGTCGTTTATTGGATGAACTGGGTTGGGAATTCTCCTGGGAAATGCATCGTCGCAGAGATTTAATCCGTTTTGGTATTTATGCAAAGAAAAACTGGTTATCACATGATGCTGCCGGCGAAGGCGATTACCGGACGGTATTCCCTATTCCCGAAGCGGCTCTGACTTCTAATCCGAAACTAACACAAAATCCGGATTATGCATCTAACTAGTTCGATCTATAACTGATTAAGTTTATTTCAACAGTAAGGAGATGTTCAAGTAGCATCTCCCTACCTTTACCTGATTGTAACAACCAATCATGAAAAGACTACAAATATATAAGCTAATCGCCATTTTATTGCCATTCCTCATTTTAGTGGTAATCGAATTATGCATGCGCGCCGGAAATTACGGATACAACATCAAGCTGTTTATAACTGACGAAGACACGCGTTTCTGGGTAATGAACCGCGAAATTTCTCAGAAATATTTCACCATCAGCCAAAATGCCACCATTGGAAATCAAGAAGCCTTTTACAAAAAAACCAGACGGCACACTCCGTTTTTTTGTCCTCGGCGCATCCTCTGCTATCGGTTTTCCTTATATGCATAACGGAGCTTTCCCTAGAATGCTTAAATACAAACTCCAATTCCTGTTTCCACAAAACAACATCGAAATTATAAACGTATCACTAACAGCAATCAACACATATACCTTATATGATTTTTCCAGACAGCTAGTCGACTATCAGCCTGATTGTATTCTGATCTATGCTGGTCATACCGAGTATTACGGAGCTTTAGGAATAGCCTCGTCGAGTCGTCTCGGACGCAACCATCAATTTATAAACCTGACGCTTGCAGCCAAAAAGCTAAAGCTGATGCAAGGACTTACCCGGTTGGCCGAAATATACGTCCCAGCAACTCCACATTGACAGACCAGGATTTGACCCTGATGGAAAGAATGGCTGCCCATCAAATGATACCTTACCAATCCGAAGAATATAATGCAGGGATCGAACAATTCGACAGGAACCTGGGTGATATGCTCCATCTATTCCAAAAGCATCATATCCCGGTTTTTTATCGGAACATTAGTCAGTAATCTAAAAGGACAAATGCCGTTAAGCAAAGATTCCTCTCCTCTGTATAATGCTCAAGAAGAATATGCATTGGGAAAACAAGCATACGATCTTGGCTTGCATGCGGAAGCCTTACAGCATTACATGCAAGCCAAAGAATACGACCAACTCCGTTTCAGAGCCCCTGAAGCTTTTAACCAAATTATCCGTAAGTACGGAGATGAACTCGATAACGTCTATGTAGTCGATATTCTCAAAAAATTCACAAGTAACTCCCCTAACGGCATTCCCGGAAGCGAACTATTATTGGAACATGTACATCCCAATTTAACCGGACAACGATTGATAGCAGAAACATTCTATGAAGCCTTATCCGATCATTTCTTCACACCCGGAAACCGGCAGCCATCCGGATACAACATCAATTTAAAAGAGTATCCGGCAACAGCCTTCGATTCCATTTACGGAGATATGGTAATAGCCCGGCTCAAACAACAATGGCCTTTTAACGAAGCCCCTCACGAATTGAATTATGATAAAGAAAGCTTCGAGTACAAAACAGCCGAATTATTCTTCTATCAGAAAATAAACTGGGGACAGGCCATGCAACGTTTGAATAATCATTACATAATCTCTAAAGACAATGCAAATGCCCTGAGGATTGTTGAACAAATGTGCCTGGAACTTCCCCATGAAAAAGTATTCCAAAAACAGGCAGGTTCGCTCTCTATCCAACTGAAAGAGAAAGAAAAAGCTGCGTTTTACTTTAAACAAGCGGAGAAGCCATGATCGACAGAAGAAGAAATACAGACTTCGGTATAATCCTATCGTTGGCACTGATAATTATATCGGTTTATTGCCATATACAATTAGAAGGGCCAGTCATAATTACATTACTAGTGACATTACTGGCACCTAAATTATATATGCCGTTCACCTGGTTATGGTTCCGGTTGGGCGACCTGATGGGAATAGTTGCCACCCGATGCATTCTCTTTCTTTTATTTTTCCTGATAGTAACACCTGTCGGCATTATCCGCCGTTGGATGAATAAAGAGACTTTGCATCTGAAACAATTCAGAAAAGGTTCCGGCAGTATATTCATCGCACAGGAAAAAACATATAGTCCACAGGATTTAGATAAACAATATTAAACAGTACAGCCATGATTGATTTCATCAAAGAGTTTTGTAGTTTTCTTGTCAATCGAAAGAAATATTGGTTGATTCCCATCATAATCATTCTCCTGTTACTTTCGTTACTGATCGTATTATCGCAGGGGACGGCACTGGCTCCTTTTATCTATTCTATCTTTTAATGCTACGATAACGATATTAGGTATATCTGCATTCTATCACGATAGCGCAGCTGTCCTGCTTATCGATGGAAAACTGGTTGCTGCGGCACAGGAAGAACGTTTTACCCGGAAAAAACATGATGCATCCTTTCCACGTCATGCCATCAACTATGTATTACAGGAAGCCGGCATAAAAGGGGAAGAAATTACCCATATCGCATTCTACGAAAAGCCTTTTATCAAGTTCGAGCGTTTGCTTGAAACCTATCATGCTTTTGCCCCGAAAGGCTTCGGTAGCTTTATCAAAGCCATGCCTCTTTGGATAAAGGAAAAACTATATATCAAAAAGTCATTGCGGGAAAGTTTGCAGGAATGGGGTATCGGTGGCAGTATATTCTTTCCCGAACATCACCCGTCGCATTCCGCCAGCGCCTTCTTCCCCAGCCCCTACCCGGATGCTGCCATCCTTACGGTAGACGGGGTTGGAGAATGGGCCACGACTACGATCAGCAAAGGGACCGGGAGCACGATTACACAACTTCGCGAACTTCAGTTTCCACATTCTTTGGGTTTATTATACTCCGCTTTTACCTATTACTGTGGTTTCAAAGTAAACAGCGGTGAGTATAAACTTATGGGGCTGGCTCCCTATGGAAAGGATTCGCCTACATCCCGGGAATATATAAAAAGAATAAAGGAAAATCTGATCGATATACGGGAAGACGGCTCATTCCTGCTGAATATGGATTATTTCGATTATGCAACAGGTTTAAAGATGACCCGATCTTCAAAATGGGAACAGCTTTTCGGCTTCCCGCCACGCAAATCGGAAACCGAAATAACCCAATCTTATATCGACCTGGCCTATTCCATACAATGTATTACGGAAGAAGTAATGCTCAAATTAGCAACCACAGCCCGCAATATCACGCAATCGGATTATCTGGTTTTGGCAGGCGGTGTAGCTTTGAACTGTGTTGCCAATGGCAAAATAAGAAAAAGCAACTTCTTCAAAGATATATGGATCCAACCGGCCGCAGGAGATGCCGGTGGCGCTATCGGAGCTGCTTTGGCCGTTTGGCATATCGTGCTGGGAAAAGAACGGATAGAGATGCAGACAGATCTTATGTCGGGAACCTATCTCGGTCCGGCTTTCACAGATAAAGAAATAGAACATCTTATCCGTCAAACCGGGGCAACCGCCGAATACCTGCCGCAAGACAGGTTATATCAGCATACAGCCGGCCTGCTGAGTAACGGTGCTATCGTCGGCTGGTTTCAGGGACGTATGGAATTCGGCCCCAGAGCATTGGGAAACCGTTCCATCCTGGCCGATCCCCGCAACACAGACATGCAGCGTAAACTGAACCTGGAAATCAAAAACAGGGAAAGCTTTCGCCCCTTTGCCCCCAGCGTATTAGAGGAAGATCGCAGGAAGTATTTTGAGACAGATGCCCTCTCTCCTTACATGCTGATCGTGGATCAGGTCAATCGGGATCAACGTATACCTCTTCCGGATCGCTATAATGATATGCCGTATAGGGGAAATTATATACCCCGCGATCGTCCTTGCAGGCAATCACCCATGTCGATTTCTCGGCCAGGGTGCAGACTGTATCGGAACAAAGTAACCCGGCATATTACAAACTATTGCAGGCATTCAAACAAAAAACAGGTTGCAGTGTACTGGTTAATACCAGCTTCAATGTAAGGGGAGAACCGATTGTCTGTACTCCGGAAGACGCCTACCGGTGTTTTATGAACACCGGAATGGATTATCTCATTATCGACAACTATCTGTTTAGCAAGAAACAACAGAAATGATATCTAACTTCAAATTAAAAAAGCATGAAACAGTATTTATTATTGCCACTTGCCTGTATCGCCCTATGGGGATGCCAGGAGCAACCAACCAAGGAAACACCTTTCAAAATGATTGAACAGGTAGATTTCTCACATGTAAAAATAACCGACAGATTCTGGTCGCCACGCCTTAAAAGTCACGTTACGGCTACTCTTCCCGTCTGTATCGACCAGATCGAGAACCAGACAGGCCGCATCCGCAATTTTGAGAATGCGGCCAAAGGCGAGGGTAAACATTCCGGCATCTTCTTCGACGACTCCGACGTTTATAAAGCCCTTGAAGGTATGGCCTACAGCCTCATCAACAATCCGAATCCGGAACTCGAAAAAAGCTGACGAATGGATCGATAAATTTGCCGCGGCCCAGCAACCGGACGGCTACATCAATACATTCTATACATTAACCGGACTCGATAAACGTTGGCAAAATATGGATAAGCACGAAATGTACTGTGCAGGCCATATGATCGAGGCCGGTGTCGCATATTATCAGGCAACCGGCAAACGTAAACTGCTGGATGTCTGCATCCGTATGGCTGACCACATGATGAACCTGTTCGGCCCGGATAAACGGCACTGGGTACCCGGGCATGAAGAAATAGAATTAGTCCTGGTCAAACTTTATCAGGTAACTGATGAAAAGAAATACCTCGACTTTGCGAACTGGCTGATCGAAGAACGCGGACATGGACATGGAACAATGGGAGGCAAAGGCAACTGGGATCCATTTTATTATCAAGATGAGAAGCCCGTACGTGAAATGACGGATATTGCCGGCCATGCCGTACGCTGTATGTACCTGTATTGTGGAATGGCTGACGTGGCGGCAATCAAACAAGACTCAGGCTACATAACCGCTCTTAACCGCCTGTGGGACGACGTCGTATTACGTAATATGTATATTACCGGTGGCATCGGATCATCTAAACATAATGAAGGATTTACAGAAGATTATGATCTCCCGAACCTGGATGCCTACTGCGAAACCTGTGCCTCTGTCGGTATGGTATTCTGGAACCAACGCATGAATCAGTTTACCGGCGATGCCAAATATATCAATGTGCTGGAACGGTCAATGTATAACGGAGCCCTTGCCGGTATATCTCTGGCAGGCGATCGTTTCTTCTATGTCAATCCGCTCGAGTCGAAAGGCGACCACCACCGTCAAGCGTGGTATGGTTGTGCCTGCTGTCCGAGCCAGATTTCCCGCTTCCTGCCTTCCATCGGCAATTATATTTATGGGACATCCAACGATGCTATCTGGGTCAATCTTTACATAGGAAACAAAACAACGTTTAAAATGGATGGAAAAGATATCGAATTACATCAGGAAACAAATTACCCATGGGATGGTGTTGTGAAACTAACCGTAGCAACCTCTTCACTGATAAAAAAGGAAATACGCATGCGTGTACCGAACTGGTGTAAACAATATACTCTTTTTGTAAATGGAACGGAAACAAAAGCACCGATAGAAAAAGGGTATGCCGTACTTAATGGAAATTGGAAAAAAGGCGATATAATCGTTCTGGATATGGCAATGCCTGTCGAAGTTGTAGCTGCCGACCCTAGAATAAAAGGAAATATCGGAAAACGAGCCATTCAACGTGGGCCATTGGTCTATTGCATCGAAGAAACAGATAATGCCAAAGACTTCGATAAATTAACCCTATCTCCGACAACTTCTTTCAACAACCGCTTCGATACTTCTCTATTAAACGGAGTTGTCAGCATTCAGGCAATCGACGGAGACCGGCAATTCTCTCTTATCCCCTATTACTCATGGGATAATCGTGAAGCCGGAAAGATGAAAGTTTGGATCGATTATAAGGAATAAGACAAATCTAATCCGTCTTTTTCCCGATAATATCAAAAGGCCGATCATAATATTTGTTTTTTTCGATATTAATCTCTATCTTATAATAAACCCGTCTGCAAAGAAAGATCTTCGTAGACGGGTTTGTTGTATCTGTTTTATTTAACCGGTATCCAAACCTTATACGGATTTCCTTCCGTACGGTTGCCAACGGCATAATATGGGATCGCCGATATAGCTATTTCCTGCGCTTTCGCATTCAAAGCCTTTCCTTTTACTACATTTACTCCGTTAAGAAGCCCCGGATTGTAATCTACCGACATGGGAGTATTGATTTCCAGTTTAAGATCAGACAGATTACTGTTATCGCAACCTTCCAGGCAATAAATGATCGGGCCGGAAGCAATGGCAGCCATACCACGCAAATTTTCTACAGCTTTATTAGCGGTAATAATACGGGGTTGCATGGGCAAAGATAATTCCACCTTATCACCTTTTGTCCATTTCCGATCGATTACGGCATAACCGTTAACAGGATTTACAGTAACCGGTTCACCATTTACTTTTAACTCTATATTCGATTTCAAATCAGAAGAATACAGGCCATAGGGGTTTTCAATGCCACGAGCCCAACCGGGAATACGTACGTTTAAAGCAAAAGAAGCCTCTTTCTCAGGATTAACTTGCATAACGATTGCTCCGTCCCATGGATAGTTAGTTTCCTGTTTCAATTGCACATTTGTTTTTCCGTTTACCTTCAACTGGGTTTCACTTCCGATAAACAGATTTACATACACATCATTTCCTTTATGGGAATAGATGAAACCAGGTACGGCAGATGTGATTTTCAAGAACATAGGCGGACAACAAGGGCAATCATGCCACTCCCAACGTCCATGTTTTTCTGCATTCAAAGGATTCTGATAAGTGTAGCAAACACCGGAAAGGGAGATACCCGTTAATACATTATTATATAAAACACGTTCCAACTCATCCATATATTTGGCATCACCCGTCAACTCGTTCATACGCTGGCTGAAGAAACCGGCACCTACGGCTGCACAAGTTTCCAGATAAGCATCGGTCGGCAGGAAATAATCTTCGCCGAACTTCTCATCGAAATGAACAGCTCCTACTCCACCGGTCACAAACATACGACGACCAACCATATTATCCCAAAGCCGCTGTACAGTATTGATATACTCAGGTGATTGATTTTCGAGAGCAGCTGTGGCTATACCCGTTGCCAACAGCGTAGCACGGACAGCATGACCTTCGATCGTTTGTTGTTGAAAAACCGGAATGGAGTCTTGCGCATAATCTCCCCAGGTAGGACGAAGATGTGTTCCATATTCTGGATTATTATATTTTATATCCCTGATCCATTGTTCGGCAACCGGGTTACTCCAGGTTCCCCATAAAGGATAGCCGCAGTGATGGCCCCTGTTTTCAATCCAGAACTTAGCCAATTCATAGTAATTATCCTCTTTAACAGGCACATTGATTTTGGCTTTCAACTCCGGATTGTTTTTATACAACCAATACAATTTGACCAATGGTTCTTCCGGACCGGAATGGGTCGGCACTACATTTTTCTTTGATTCCGGCCCCATCGTATCGTACATCATGTTCGCGAAACGGGTAGCAACCTCGAGTAATTTAGTTTTCCCGGTTGCATTATAATAATGGATGCCTGCTTCTACCAGCATACCTGCGTTATAAACGTCATGCTGCCAGCGTAGCATACCGCCGTTTTCACCCCAACGATGATCAGAC
Source organism: Parabacteroides sp. (assembly GCA_021204335.1). Lineage (GTDB taxonomy): Bacteria > Bacteroidota > Bacteroidia > Bacteroidales > Tannerellaceae > Parabacteroides. The sequence continues at coordinate 12,410 of JAJPZM010000023.1, forward strand.
TCCATCAACTGGGTATATGTATTGATATAACCATCAGCTTCCGATGCCTGTGCCCGGGCTATTCTATCTACATAACCATCGATACGTTGTTCCATCCGGGAGTCCGGACATTGAGAGATGAAATCGGATACACCACGAATCGTTTCGTAAATCAAACCGTCGAACCATGGAGCACCCGCGTGATGTTTGATATCTCTTTCTCCATTGGCTACCAGGTCGAAATTGCGGAAAGTATCATGCGCCTCGCGTTCTTTGTCATCGTGAATATGTTTACTTTCAAACTTATCAAAGACATCATTTGCCGTTACTTGTCGCCATTGATCGAACTTTGGTTTCCAGAAAGCATCTTGTATTTTTACCTGATTCACTTCCTGAAATTGAATGTTCTGATTTTCTGTGTTTGCCACCTTACTATCCGGTGAACAACCGGCTCCCCATATTATTAGAGTCGGTAGAATAAGCAATTGTTTTCTCATTTGTATATATATTTATTATTTAACGCCAAATTTGTAGACACAAACATGTTTATATTGTTCACCGGGCATTAACAGGGTAGATGGAAATGCCAGTTGGTTGGGACTATCCGGGAAATGTTGCGTTTCCAATGCTAATGATACACGATGGTTATAATGCTTGCCTTGTTTTCCGATCATTGAACCGTCGAAAAAGTTACCACCGTAGAATTGTATTCCCGGTTCGGTAGTCCAGACTTCCATATATCTGCCGGAAGTAGGTTCGTAAACGGTTGCAACCAGTTCGAGGCCTTTTTCTGTTTTTCTTTTCAGCACCCAGTTATGATCGTACCCATGACCGTAGGCTAGCTGTTCAAAATCGTCGTCTACTCTCTTACCGATAAGAGTCGGAGAGCGGAAAGCCATCGGAGTGCCTTCTACACTTGCCAATTCACCGATAGGAATCAACACTTTATTGACCGGAGTGAAACGATCGGCACAGATCATTAGTTCGTGGTCGTTGATCGTGCCGTTGCCGGCTCCATGCAGGTTAAAGAAAGAGTGATGCGTCAGGTTAATGACAGTCTTTTTATCAGTTGTAGCCTAATGGGTGATGATAAATTCATTATCGTCCGTCAGTCGATAGGTCATATTGACTTTCAGATTACCGGGGTAGCCTTCTTCCCCGTCTTCCGACAGATAAGTAAATTCAATAGTCTGACTATCGATCTGTCTGGCATCCCAGACAACCATATCAAAACCTTTCGTTCCGCCATGCAAGCTGTTAGGCTTATCATTGATGGGTAGTTGATACTGTTTGCCATCCATTGTAAATTTACCTGCATCTACACGGTTGCCATAACGTCCTATCGTAGCACCCAAAAAGCGTTCACCTTTAAAATGGATATAAGACTCCACATTGTCGTGTCCCAAAACGATATCCACAAAGGTTCCATTTTTATCAGGCGCCCATATTTCAACGACTCTTGCACCGAAGTTTGTAACAGCAATCTCGATACCGTTGTGATTACTCAGATAATATAAATCTGTTTGTTTTCCATTAACAAGCGCATGAAAATCAGCCCTGTTTAATTGAGAATGACGGGCTTGCCCGTTTTGCATGTTCATCATAAATAAAAGAATTAAGATGAATATATGTTTA
>JAJPZM010000152.1 GCA_021204335.1 Parabacteroides sp.
TCCGGTAATATCGTATGCCGTACCTTGGTCGCGAGCCCAGGTAGCATCTGTATAATAACGTGCCTGGTATAAGCCGTAAGAGGCATAATTATCAATTTCCTGATTACCGGTTTTACCCCAACCGTAACGAAGTTTCAAATCGGAAACCACCTCTTTCGCTCCTTCAAAGAATCCTTCCTCACTGACACGCCATCCTACAGAGAATGCAGGGAATGTACCCCAACGGTTGTTGGCACCAAAACGGGAAGAACCGTCGCGACGTACTGTTACAGAAGCCAGATATCTGTTATCGTAGCTATAATTTACCTTTCCAAAGAAAGAAGAAAGAGCGTATGATGTGGCACCGCCGCCATTACGCAAATTGCTGTCACCGACCGACAGGTACATATAATCTTCATTTTCCAACAGGAAGCCGTCGCGACCAGCCGACATATCTTCGAGTCTGTATTTCATCATTCCCTAACCAACCAGAATATCGAAGTTACTCTTTCCCAAATCGAATTTATACTGCAACGTATTACTCAACACCCAGTTTCCGCCATAATTGGCATAGGTATTCAAACGAGCTGTTTTATCAGACATAAAACCGGATACGTATGTCTTTTGCATATCGCGTTTCCACCAACCGGTATAGTCGATACCGAATTTAGAACGGAATGTCAACCCTTTTAGGATATCAATGCTTAAGTTAGCATCACCGAAAATACGAAAGACATCGTCATGGTTCTGTTTATTGTCTTCGATCAGGCGAACCGGGTTATTGCGGTCACTCATATTACTTGCCGGGCCTCCCCAACCTCCGTCCAACGAATGCACCGGAACGATAGACTGGATATTTTTAGCATCTCCCTGCAAACCGCCTCCATTCAAAGTCGAGCTACGGGTTTTGGAAAGAGACAGGTTTTCACCGATCACCACGCGGTCGTTAAACAACTTATAGTCACTGTTGATGCGGGCTGTGATACGGTCGAAATAAGTACCTTTCACTGTACCGTCATTTCCATAATAATCGGCAGAGAATAAGGCACGTCCCTTATCGTTTCCGGAAGTAACCGTTACATTATAATTCTGAGTAAAACCGGTACGGCTGATTTCCTTCACCCAGTCCGTATCCCCTGCACGCATCACCGGATTGCCGGCTACATCGAGATATTCGGGAAGAACGATCCTGTTCAAGCTCGGCACTCCGTTATTCCAGGCTACATCATACATATATGTATAAGGATTCATTACCGCATTAGCCGATCCGTCGGCTAATGTCGTTGTGTTCAGTACTGAACCGTCGTTGACACCCGCGCAGAAGTTCACAAGCCCGTATTCTTCCGTATTCAGCAAATCGACCGAACGTTGCCATTGCTGGGCAGTTAAGGAAGCTCTGAACTCTACATGTGTTCCACCCGTTTTTCCTTTCTTTGTCGTTACGATAATTACACCGTTTGCAGCACGCGAGCCGTAAATAGTGGCAGCGGAAGCATCTTTCAACACCTGTATTGATTCGATATCGGAAGTGACTATCTCATTCATGGAGCGTGTACTTGGAATACCGTCTATGATATAAAGCGGCCTGCTGTTTCCTAAGGTAGAAACACCGCGTATCTTGACATCGACATCCCCGTTGGGCTGTCCCGTATTCTTTATATAAAGTCCCGGTACGCGCCCCTGCAACGACTGAACGGCATTACTGGTGTTGAGGCTCTTAATTTCGTCCATCTTCACAACGGAAACAGCTCCCGTCAGGTCGGCTTTCTTTTGGGAAGAATAACCGGTTACAACGACATCACCTAAAGCTTGTACATTTTCTACTAAAGTAACATTGATTGTTTTTGCGGCATCGACTACAATCTCCTGAGTAGCGAAGCCTACGTAGCTAATTGTGATCGTAGCCCCTTTCGATACGTCTAAAGCAAAATTACCATCCATATCGGTTATGGTTCCGTTGATAGTTCCTTTCTGAACAACAGAAGCTCCAATAACCGGATAGCTATCGGTACCTGAAATAACAGTACCCCGGATAGAGATCTGTTGTGCCCACATTGTCTATACCATAAGGAATGCGATGATCCCGAGGCACACTTGTCTAAAGAGCGATGTTTTCATGTTATTTATTTTAAAGTTTAACAATAAATTTGGTTAGGGCAAATGTAGAATAGGAAGAAGATATGCACGATAACAAATCGCACACAGACTACCACAAATGTATTCGTGCTACATTTGTGATACAGATGTGACATTTGTTTTACTTATACTCGGACGGAGTAACCTCGTAGACAGCGCGGAAGCATTTAGTGAAATAGGCAGGCGAAGAAAAACCGGTCTGATAAGCAACCTCACTCACCGTCAGCTGATGCTGGCGCAGTAAAGCGGCGGCCTTACTTAAACGGAAGTTCCGCAGGAAGTCTACCGGTGTCGTGCCGGTCAGCTCTTTGATCTTACGGTGGAGGTGACCTCTCGACAGCCCCAGGGTATCGCTCAGTTTCTCTATGTTATAGGAAGAATCGGTATAGACTTTCTTCGATGCATTCAATAAAACGACGCAGGAACAGATCGTCCATGGTGGCAACCTTTTCCGGTTCATCCAGGGAATAATCGCCCTTCTCCAGTTTTTGCTGCAATTGTTCCCTTAACTTCCGCCGTTCTTCCAGTATGCGGATTAGCTTTATCTTCAAATAATTGATACGGAAAGGCTTCTGTATATACTCGTCGGCGCCGCCGGAGATACCGAAATTACGCTGGCGCTCGTCGGAAAGGGCGGTTAATAAAACAATGGGAATATGACTGACTGTCAGATCGGTTTTCATCAGCCGGCAAAGTTCGAAACCGTTCATTACGGGCATCATCACATCACTCAATACCAGGGAGACTTCCTCATTCTTTACGATATCCAACGCCTCCTGTCCATTGGATGCAACCAGCACCTTAAAATTACCTTGTAATTCTTCTTCCAGGAAATGACGAACTTCGTCGTCATCTTCCGTTATCAGGACAGTATAAGGATATTTCTCAAGCAACGTCTTCTTTTCGTTCGTATCGTCCAGTTGCGAAGCATCGTATGCCAAAGGAGAAACAGGCAACTCCGTTACATAGCCGTCGGCAAAATGTTCTTTTCCTTTCAGCAGTTGTACGGTAAAAACCGTTCCTTCGCCGGGAGTGCTTTCTACAAAGATATCCCCATGGTGCATCTGAACATATTCTTTCACCAGATGCAGACCGATCCCCGTTCCTACCTGTCCGCCATCCGTATAAAAACGGTCGAACAGGTAAGTTATATTTTCCGGTTTGATACCACAGCCGGAGTCTTCCACTTTGATAAGCAGTTTATTCCGGTCTTCCGTCACCACCACCTTAATTGTGCCGCCTTCCAGGGTAAACTTAAACGCATTCGATAACAGGTTGACAAGGATCTTCTCCATCATATCCGGATCAAACCACATCTCCATCTGCTTACAGTCCGAAACAAACGTATAGTCGATATGCCTTACCGACGCCATGCTTTCAAAGTAGGATTTCACTTCCTTACTGAAAGCGATGATATCCCCCTGGCGGATTTTCAGCTTCTCCTGCTTATTCTCTACCTTCCTGAAATCAAGTATCTGGTTAATGACACGCAACAGGCGGTCGGCATTCTTCTGCATCAATTGCAGATCGCTGAGATAAGGCGAGTCGTACATCAGGCGGGTTAATCGTCCCAAGGCTCCAAGTATCAGTGTTAACGGAGTACGCACCTCGTGAGATACATTGGTAAAGAACTGAAGCTTCTGGGCTGTCACCCCTTTTATTTCGGCATTCAGGGAAATCAGCTTCTTACGTTGCTCCTCCTTACGATTCGTTTCCCACAGTTCCTGGTTGGTTACCCTCACCTTGCGGTAGATAGTAAATGTGTAAACCAACAGGATGATAAAGCCGACCATCAGCAACGTAATAATCCCCAAGGAGTTTTGCAGGAAGTTGAAACGCCCGACTAATTGCTCCAGATTCACACGCTGCCGCTCGATCTGCTGCTGGTAGTTTTGCAAACGGGCAGCCTGTATCAATAATGTTTTCGCACTTTGTTTGTCTACCTCACCGGTTTGCAGCGGAATATACTTATCCACCTTCTCCCCGTTCAATATCTGCATGGCGGCACGTATCACCTGTTCCCCTCCGGTGGGATACATGAACGAAGCATTCAGACGTCCGTCCGCCACCGCTTCCAGTCCGGCACCGGCAACAGCATCCACACTGATAATCGGCAACCCGGCTCCTATTTCAGGATAATATTTCATAAAATATTCGCGGGCGGCAATCGCCATCATGTCATTATGCGAATAAACGAAATCTACTTTAAAGGGGCGTTCGAGTTTTTCCAAACGTATCTGTGCCGTATCATACACCCATTCGCCTTCCACCTTTTTGAAACTCAGGTCCGAACGTTTCATCAAAGCATCGACAAACCCCTGATGACGTTCCTGGGCGGGAGAAGATGTCTGCAAGCCCCATATTTCGAGTATATTGGCATTCTGCGGAAGATATTTATCGGCATATGAGCCGGCGGCATAACCGATATCGTAGTTATCCGTACCAACAAACGTGGTATATTGGTCGGTATTTACCTTACGGTCGGTGATAATAGTCGGTATCCCCGACCGGTAGGCTTCTTCGGCAACAGCCGTTATCGGGGCGGACTGAAAAGGGGAAATAACCAGTACATCCACCTTTTGAGCAATCAACTCGCGTATCTGGCCGATCTGGATATCGTTATTACTATGCGCATCCTTTACGATAATCTCCAGATTGTCATAGTTGGAAGCCTCGATGTTCATCTCCCTGACCATTGCCTGCCGCCAGGCGTCGTCGAGCATACATTGCGAGACACCGATAACATATTTCTTCTCTTTCTGAGCCGAAGTGCAACCTGCAACAAATAAAGATAGGAATAGCAATAACAAATAGTATTTCGTGTGTCCCATGGTACGACTGATAAGTTTCAATCTCCTGCACAAAGATAGGAAAGATACTGTATATTGCAATATAGCTATTTTTCCTTTTGTCTCGGATATTCAGGCAGTATGTAATCTGTTATTTCTTCCAGACCTGATGTATTTTGAGCTTCGGCATCATAATCGCCATACCAATAAATAGTCGTTGCATAGTCGACATTTCCTTTCACCCAACTCAACATTTCCAGATCGAACCTGAAACTTTCCGAGAAAGGAATCGCATCGAGGTTATGGGTCCGGAAGAAAGCGTTATAACCTGCCGAACTTTCCTAATCCGCACGAGGAGCACCGCCAAACGGGGTCTGGAAAGGCACGACCGGCGCCCATGAGCTATTGTAATAGTCTTCCGTACCGGTTCCGAAATGGGACGGAAACGTATCATCATCCACCCAGATCTTTTCATCACCCTCACCATACCAGGCGGGAGAATAATTGTAGAGGGAAAGCAGATCGCCCCGATAAACGCCTTTGCCTTTGATGGTAGCAAAGTTTCAGTCCAGGCATTGCGAATCATTATCGTATTCGTTGGTAACGGGTATGCCTTACTCCTGTTTCCATGAAGCATGGAAGTAAAGCGAACGATCATCCCATTTCCAGGTATCGACCTGTGCATCCAGCGAAGCACCGACCGTTTCATCGGAATAGTTGATAAGTGTAATCTTCGCTTCTTTCTGATAAGGCATCGTCCACCGGCTTGTCATCGCCCCTTTACCGTCTGCTGACAGATACCAGCTTTCCACATACGGCGCACCGGCACCACCGCCGGAAAAGTCGCTTACCGGAACCCATACCATCGGTTTACCGTCAAACTCAATCTGCAAGATAACCCGACGCATCACAACGGCAAACGATTCGGGATTGGAGACCTTAATGCGGATAGCCAAATTCCTGATAGCATGACTGCCTTGCGGCAGCCCGGTCACAGCCAGCGACTGCCCGGAAGAAAGTTGTTCCAATACAGAAACCGTTTGACTTCCCTGAACAACAGGGGGGGGAGCAAGCAACTTGCGGTCGACTTCTTCGATTTTAGAATGGGCAACCAACGCATTCTCTACCGAGAATGTTTCCACATCGACACCCTCTGAATATTTCCGGTAATTTATCTGGTAATATTTAGGGGTCGGCTCAACACCTTCGGGATATTCGAATGTAACCTTGCAACTTTTGTTATAGGGTATCGGGAGAAACAGCATATTCCCTCCTTTGCCTTCCGGCGTATAACTGGTATGAGGTTGCACCAGGCCTTTGCCCAGCACCAATCCTGTCTGCATCAAATCGTAAGCAGGGATTACCCATTGCGCTTCCGTTGCTCCGTCAAAATAGAAACGTATCTTACCGCTCTTATTCAGCGTTGTCAGCCAGATACGGGTAATAGCCCCGGGGCCTTCCTCGTCGAAAAGCACATTCTCGATCCGGTTATTAACCGTATCCGTCCTTACAATGCCAAAGCCATCATTGTTTGCAAACCAGAAAGCGGAATCCGGATGAACCGACCGCCTGTCGTAACTGCTTACCTGGCGAACGGTATAAGAAGGATAAGGAAGCCGCGTCACCTCGTCGACCGAAACCATTTCATCCAATAATGTCGACAATGTCACTTTGGGAGATTCCTGTTTGCAGGAAAATAATGCCAGTACAGCGCCAAAACATAGCAAGCCCCGATAGATCTGTTTTTTCATGGTATTACCTGAAGATTTAATTTACATTGATTCAAAAGGCAAAATAAACGAATATCTTTCAAGGCTGCTATAACAAATGTCGCAAATCCGATGACAAATGTAACTTTCTTAATTGTGCACCAACGTTCCGATATTCTCCCCGCTCATCACCTTTTTCAGGTTGCCGTTGGTATCCATATCGAAGACGATGATCGGAAGGTTGTTTTCTTTACACATGGTGGTGGCGGTCAGGTCCGTTACCTTCAGGCCACGTGTATATATTTCATCGTAGGTAATATCCGAGAACTTGGTTGCTGTCGGATCTTTCTCCGGATCGGCGGTATAGATGCCGTCTACGCGCGTACCTTTCAGCATCACGTCTGCTTCGATCTCGATACCTCTCAGGGAAGAACCTGTATCGGTTGTAAAGAACGGATTGCCTGTTCCGCCCGACATAATAACGACATTGCCCTGTTCCAGCAATTCGATAGCACGCCATTTGTTGTAAAACTCGCCAACCGGTTCCATACGGATTGCAGTCAGCACCTTCGCCTTCACGCCTTGTGCCACTAGCGCAGAGCTCAACGCCAGGCTATTGATCACCGTTGCCAGCATCCCCATCTGATCGCCTTTCACCCGGTCGAAACCTTTGGATGCACCGCTCAGCCCGCGGAAGATATTGCCCCCGCCGATCACAATGCCGATCTGAACACCCATTTCGGCTATTTCCTTGATCTGTGTTGCATATTCATTCAAGCGAACTTCGTCGATACCATATTGCTTTCCCCCCATCAGCGATTCACCGCTCAGCTTCAGAAGGATTCGTTTGTACTGTGCCATATTCTGTCTTTTGTTTTAATTGTTCCTTTGCAAAAATACAGTATTTCGGTTAGCAAACAACATCAACACTCAAATATTCCAATATCATTTAATAAAACTGTATAGCCGATATAGCGACATTGTAATGCCGCCCCTTTACTTTTGCTTCAGAAAATGAAACACACTTTATTTCTTATTTTGAAAACACTGAGAATTGATCAAACCTTCTTCCTAACTTTAGCGTTCCCCCACTACTTTCAGCGGAAAGAGAAGGGGGAATGTTGTTTTTAGATATTCATATTATCTTTTCACTTTTAAAGTCTGAACAATACCCAACGACGCTCTGTTTCATATCCAAAAGACTTGAACAAAAAGAATCAATTTAAAATTAAGAGTTATGAAGAATGTATTAATTGGTATCGCAGCCGGCGCAGTGATCGGCTACGTACTTCGCAAAATGGAAGATGACGGTAAATTCAAATGTATCCACAACGATGTCACCCAACTGACCGACATGGCAAAAAAGAAATTCAAAAACGTAGTGGATAAAGGTGTTAATGAAGCAGAATATGTTGCCGACCGGGTAGAGCATTACACGGATAAACTGAAGAAGAATCCGACAAATTAATAGTCACGTACGGAATAGCGATACATTTTGTCACATAAATAGTTAAATCAAGCTATACTAAATGACAAAAAGACAGATTTAGAGTATTGTTCCAGTTGGCATACAGTTTGTATATCTATAAGCGGACGAAGGGTTCGGATAGAGCCCGGAGTTCAGTAAATTATTGAATGTGTAACTTAAAAATAGGAGATTTAATTATGATGCCGATCAGAAAAAATCAAAATTGGTTACCGAGTATCTTCAATGATTTCTTCGATAACGAGTGGATGGAAAAAGCCAATTCTACAGCACCAGCTATCAATGTAATCGAAAGCGAAAAAGATTACAAAATAGAATTGGCTGCCCCGGGAATGACCAAAGACGATTTCAACGTTCGTATCGACGACGACAATTGCCTGGTTATCTCCATGGAAAAGAAGACTAAAAACAAGGATGAAAAGCATAACGGCCGCTACCTGCGCCACGAGTTTTCATACTCTAAGTTCCAGCAGACGATGATCTTGCCGGATGATGTCGACAAAGAACAGATCTGCGCAAAGGTTGAGAATGGAGTATTAACCGTTGATGTTCTCAAAAAGGCTCCAGTAGAAGCCGCCAAATTGCAAAGAAACATCGAGATTAAGTAACCCACATATCTTGTAAGGAATACCCACCGTCGGATAATTCTGTCGGTGGGTATTTTTTTATGTTGCACTTTCTGAGGAAGATATTGCCTGTTTATTATATATTTGTCTGCACGAACAAGAACAGAATATGGCTGAATTACTGAAAAACAGATACAATTACGAGTCTATCCACGCGCCGGCTTTGCGTATGAAAGCCGTATATCCTCCGTTTCAGATGAACGGTTTTGTCAACGACATTATGGACGAGACATGGGACGGGTTGGAGCTGAAAGCCCGTATGCGGCAAATTGCCATACATTTAGGGAAGTATTTACCAACCGATTATGAACAGGCGCTCGGTATCATTGATAAGGTCATTGCCGGTTACCTGGCAGAGTTTAACGACTTTACTTTGATGTATTTTCCCGATTTTGTTGAAGTCTACGGACAGGATGAACGGTATTGGGATTTGTCAATCGCCGCGTTAGAAAGATACACCCCTTCTTCGTCTTCCGAGTTTGCCGTAAGGCCATTTATCATAAAGCATGAAGAACGCATGATGCGGCAGATGTCTGCCTGGGCAAGGCATGACAATGAGCATGTACGCCGTCTTGCCAGCGAGGGTTGCCGTCCTCAACTGCCATGGGGACAGGCATTGGTAAGCTTCAAAAAAGATCCGTCACCGGTTCTTGGCGTTTTAGACCAACTGAAAGCCGATCCGTCACCGTATGTCCGCAAAAGCGTTGCCAACAACCTGAACGATATTTCCAAAACACATCCCGACCTGGTTGTTAAGATTGCAAGGGAGTGGTACGGCAAAAACGAGCATACCGATTGGATTGTAAGGCATGAATGTAGGACACTTCTTGAAAAGGGTAATAGGGAAGCGTTGGATATCTTTGGGTTTGCCGATGCCGCTTGCGTGAATGTCGAGGGCTTCGCACTGGGCGCCACGTCTGTTACCATTGGGGAAGATATGAACTTTTCCTTTACGATAGAGGCAAAAAAGGCAACCAAGGTACGGCTGGAATACGGCATCGATTATATGAAAGCAAACAACAAACGAAACCGTAAGATATTCCAGATATCCGAGCTTTCTTTAAAGAAGAACGGAAAGAAACCTTACACAAAGAAACATTCCTTTGCAGAAGCAAGTACAAGAACGCTTTATCCCGGCACCCATTCGGTCACGCTGATCGTGAACGGCACCGAACGGGGCACGCTGGATTTTGAGGTATTGGCGAAATAACCTGCGTCAAGCCCAAATCCGAGAAAGTTGCGCTTTTTACGGATTGTATTCCGAGAAAGTTGTACTTTTTGAGAAATACAAACAAACCCCGATAGAAAACTCTACCGGGGTTTGTTTTTTTATCTGGTTTCTCTCTTCGCAGGGATACTGGCAGATGAACTTTATTTTATTACTTTTTAGTATTAATACTACCACTTGTTCGCCCGTCGCAGGCTACTTGATGTTTAAAACACCGCGTGGTAATTTAGAATTTATATTTGATTATAAATTGTCCTTATTTTACGATTGCTTTAACAACAGCTTCGCCTTCAACAGCTACTACAACTACACCTGCAGGAACAGAGATTGTTGCTTCGCTAGAAGTGATAACTGTGCTTGCAACTGTCTGGCCAAGTACGTTAGTGATAACTACGTTCTTGCCTTCAGCACCTGTGATAACTACAGCACCTTCACGAGTTGTTACTTTTACAACAGCAGCGTTAACTGCTTCGTTAGCAACCGGAGCGTCTGTTGTCTTTTCAATATTGAATACACCGGCATCAGCAATCTTATCTGTCAGTACAGGTACACCATTCAGGATGCAAACGAAAGCACCACCTACAGTTTCCAAATAGAAGCTCTTAGTATCCTGATCTTTAATTCTCAAAGCGAATGTAGCCTTGTTAGGCTTGTTGTTTTCGATCAACAGTGAATCATTAGCATGTTGTTTAGTTCCAACATATTTAGAGCTTGAGATGATAACAGTATCTCCGATATGAGTAGCAGGAACGAATGCCAAACGAACAGCACCGTCGTACAGGCTCGGATGAGTCTTAACACCAGCAGGAACAGAGTCAGACAATGAAACCAGATAGTCAGCTGTGCGATAAGCAGCAGTTTCTTTTCTGTGGCTCGGGTCTGTACAGTTCGGGTTATTATCCGGACAGTCGAGGATTGTACCAGCTTCCTGATAAGCCTGACGCAAACCGATCATATACTGAGGCATATAGTTGTCTGTGCGAGCTATATAAGCAGTATCAATGAACAGAGCAGCTTCTTTTACAGTTGCAGTAGAGTTATAGATACCTAAGAAATTCAAGCTATCCTTAGCAACACCATTACCATTGTTAGCTACAACGTTGATAGAGTTTTCATACAAGAAACGAGTCGGTTCATTTTCCATGAAGATCTTAGCAGAGTCAACACCTGCCAGCATCAAACCATCGTCAGCCTTAGTTACACCCAGTTCGCGGTAAATGTTCAGGTTAGTCTGTTCGATTGTGAAGATATCGTTCTTTTCAGATGTCAGAGCAGATACTTCCATGATCGGCTGTTTCGGAGTCGGGTTGATAGTCATCTTAGTTCAAGCACCAGCAGTCTTAGCATCCACCAACAGATACTGACCTTTAGCTACTGATTTGAAGTAGAAAACAGCTTTATCATCTTTGGCTGCTTTGCTGTCAGATTTTGTAATGCTGAATACATTATTATCGGTATTATTATATACATAATACTTGTTGCCATCAGCATCAGTCATGCTAACATTATACAGAACACGTTTCAAGTTTTCGATACCGGTAATTTCAGCACCATAAACATTTGCACTCTTATCTACTGTTTCAAGATTCCAAACAACAGCGTCTTCACCTAATACAGCTACGCTATCTTTCTTTGACTGCATATACAGAGCATTCAAATAAGGAGAAGCAGAAGAAATCTTGAAGGTACGATTGATCAAATTATTATCTGAACCGGCATAGAAATATCCGTTGTAGTCGAAATCAACATCTACTTTATTTACTTTTTCAGTTACGAAGCTCAAACCAGAGCGATCGACAGCAACCAACTTCAATGTATCAGAACCTGCTACATAAGTATCAGCGATAACTTCTCCATCTTCGTCTTTTACAACGAATACCGGACCTACGTATTTAACAGCAGCAGTTTCACGGTTTACAATCTGATAATAACCAGCTGTAGCACCCTTAACAACACCCCACTGAGTGGCAGGATTGTAAGCACTTGTATCAGCAGAAGCAACTTCTTTAGTCAAAGCTCCCTGATTGTTTGCATAAGTATAAACCTTGAACAAATCTGTTACTTTCGGATCTGCTTCATTTTTAATCTGCCAAAAGTACAGGTTGTTAGTAGCGATTACAGCATCACCACCCATTGTTGCAAACGACTGAATAAGCGGTTCGATATAGCCTGCCAAAGAAGTAGCGTTAGCTTCAGTTACAGTCAATACTTTTGTTTTAGAAAGTTCACGAAGAACAACCTGACCACTGAGATTTGTTGTAGCTTCAACAGCTAAGTCGTTTGTTCCATCATGGAAAGATGTAGGAATTTGAGGCGTTGTAGCTACAGTATAAGCAACACCTGAAAAGCCACCTTTAAAACCAGATGCTTCAGGAAGAGTCACAGTAGCTAAAAGAGTTGTTCCAGTTGTTGTTGCTCCGCTTGAAGAATAATTATTTGATGCATCAAAATTAGCAGCAGCAAAGGTCTCTGCAGATGTTAAACCTGCATTTGCAAATGAAGTATATGCAGCAACTAAATTATTAATAGCAGTTTCTTGAGCTGTATTTTTGCTGTTTTACTGTCAGCTGTTGTATAATTTGTACCTTCAGCTGCATAATCTGTTAAAGAACCAGTAGCAATTTCTAATGTACTAAAACCTGCAGTATAAGTTCCAACTTCTGTAATACTTGCAGCCTTGTCTGTTACAGCTTGAACTAAAGCAGAACCTAGAACTGTATGTGTCGCATCTGTAGTTAGACTAGCAGAAGTTCCAGCCTGGTTAAAATATGCAGTAGCAAATGTAATAGTATTACTTCCTGTTGCTAAAACTTTAAAGGCACCATATGTAGCATGTAAGATAGCCAATGCCCCTTTTAACTCTGTTTTCTCTACTGTAGCAGTAAGAGCAGCATCTTTCAACTGATCAAAATCACCTGTAAAAGCAGTGAAATTAGGTATAGGAGTTCCTGCTACTGTTTGTACCTTAGGTAAATTCTTAGCAGCCAAAACAATAGAGTCATTTCCTAAATACATTTTAGCTGTAAACAATGCAGTTTTCGGATGTCTATGTGTTGCATAAGCACGAACACCTGTAAAATCATCAAATGCATTATTTTTATCCAAAGCGTCACCAGCAGTAACAACTGTCGGTTCCCAACCTAATGTATCAGCAGTTAATGCAAAGAAAGCTTTTGAGCTTTTGTCTAAGTAAGTTGTATCGACAAGCAAAAACTCTCTCTTTTTGAACTCTTTCTTTCTAGTCAAGTCATTAGCATAACCATCTTGTGTCTTACCATTCCAGAAAAGAAGATCAGTACCGGTATTTACAGTTCCATAAGCAATTGCTTTCCAAGCAACATCCTTGATAGCATTGGCCTCGCCAGTAGTTACATCTTTGCTATTTCCAAAATGCAATTTACCATCATTACCCTGAGCACCCATCAAGTCATTGAACCCTTTGGCTGTCAAGTTAATAAAATCAGTAGGAGCCTGAACTGTAAATTCCTGAGCTGCACTGGCATCAACACCTTCTTTTGCATTCAATTTATAACTTGCGTCCAAATAATAAGTTGAGTCTTTTGCTGCATCATAAGCATACATTTTACCACTAGCATCAAACGACCATTCATTGTTACCAGTAGCATCTAATTTAGCTGCAGTTGAGGATGTACCTTTGTTATCTGTCAATAACTTAATTGCCAGATATTCTCCAGTGTACTTGTTTACAAAACGATAAGAAATAGAACCTGTCTTATCTGTTTTAGTAATAGCTTCAACACGCCATAAAGCCTCGTTTACATCATCAAAAGACACACCAGATGCCAAGGCATTTCCAGATACCAAACTAGTCCAACTTGTACCTTCCAAAGTTTTTTGAGAATCAAAAGTCAGTACAGTTGAAGTATTTTCTCCAATACCCAATTGTACGTAGTCTCCGACTTTCAGTGATGCAGGAACTGTTGTCGCCTGCGCATTGAAAGAGAATCCACTAGCCAGCAGGACACTGGCCACAAGCGTAGAAAACTTTTTGTTCATAATCCTAAATTTTAATATTAATAATAGTGTTAATGAAATCAGTTC
>JAJPZM010000265.1 GCA_021204335.1 Parabacteroides sp.
ATATTTATATTTTTCAATATCTTCGTGTTTACCTTTGAATACGAAAAAGTCGCCGATCGGTTTTAACGGACCTGTCGGATTTTCCTCCGTATCATTCTCGCCAAACTGCTCTCTTCTAAGAACCGCTTTAAAGATGACCCGGGTCACGACATCTTTCATCTGTTCATCTTTCTCCATGGTATTTTCGGGTATATACACCGGTTGGGTGTCACCTTTGTTCCATGACCAGTATTTATAATATTTGTAATCAGCCAGTTGAGGATACAACTTTTTAGCTGTACTACCGACAGTGTCAGGAATCAATTCGTCACTGCTCGATATATAATTGAAATTATTCTCAAGATTGGCATCACCTTTCCCCGAAAGACCGGAGTAATTAGGATCTTCAGCATAAAAATATTGCCGGTCGGTATCTCCCTGTTTTTCCATAACAGTACCTCCTGCTTTAAAAGTAAGATGCCTAAGCCAATAACTTTTTTTGTTGACAATATCGATCTCCCAGGTCAGGTCAGTCGCAACCAAATAACGCACCCGGTCAGCAACGAGCCCCAGACCATCGTAGGTATGAAGATAAGGATGAGCACTACACCGCTTCGTTTTGCGGTTAAACTTACCGGTACAACCTTGTACCGGACAATCAATGCAATCTTCCGGTATATCGTATCCGTCATCGCCCCAAGGGGCATCAAACTGGTTATTATAATCCAACAGCATAACGAAACGTCCGTAAGGAGCGACTGCGGTAGATTTGGTTTTATCGATACCTGTATAATCACAGATTACTTTAGCCGTAACACGTTCGAGACTGACAAAAGCCGGATTGTTCTCTGCTTTTTCTTTAGTGGAATAAAAGTTCCCAGGCACTAACTCGATAAGTCCCTGAGAATTCAGCATCAGGAAATAGGCCGGTTCTTCATGCGTTCCCTCACCTGTACTCACCGTACGGGAACGATACATGGCGGAAGTACCGGATGGATCGAATGGATCGAATGCAGCATCGAGAGCACTGAAAGGTTCTCCTTTTTTCGTTTTGTCTTTGATCGAGGTATTGGGATTTACTATGACAAGCATATCATAATTGCTTCGTTTAAAGGTATGGGCGGTTGTCTGGATAAAGATTCTGTTCCCATCGGTAGCCCAATTAAACAGGTCGTCGCCTGTTACTTTAAAATCATCATTCTCTGGTAATACCTTTATACCCAGATCCTCACTATATTGAACAACCCCACTCTCATAAAAGACCATTCTTAGTCCATCTATCAGTATTTCCGAAATACTTCCCCTGTCTACCCCTTCATAGGCTCTTGTATTTACATAATCATTGGGTAGAGGTATCCGCATTGCCAACGAAAAAAGATTCCCTGCCCCACTGGGAATACTTTCTCCAGGTATATCTCTGGGACCATCAATAATAGTTTCCTTACCCGTACAAGAGACAAGCCATAAGGTAAATCCCAACATCAAAAAAATATAATATAAATACTGCTTCATTCCTCTTTTACTCTATTAATAGTTCAGTACGACCCGGTATGAATCTTCTGTCAAAGCTGTATGCCTTGTCCCCGCTCCGTCCAGGGAAGAATAGTAAATTCAACAGATAACCAAGATTCATCTTTGTCATCCGGATCGGGCCTCTCTTTCGGTATTTCAGCTGTTCCATAATTCTTGACAGCATTCAGAAACAAGTTATACCAGCTATTACGTACAACGCCATATCGCCCGTATGCCATAGGTTCACCTTGAAATGCGTCTCTGAAATGGCGGATAGGCACATAATAATAGTTAGGAGCGCCTGCAGCAAAAAAGTTGACCGTTCCTTTCGATTTAACAACATCTTTCGAGGTTGTGGGAACAGCTGTATATCCATTAAAGTCTCCAGAGCCTTTCATACTCTCTAAAATAGCGGGCAAAAGAAGAATACTGGCATTAGCAGCTTCTTCTGTAAGCACTTTCCATGTTTTACCCGCACTGGAAATAACTGTTTCCGGATTACTGTTAGCAGCATAAATCTGCTGTATATCCGTAAAAGTGAAAGCCATATTACGGTATAAGAAGTATTGGTCACCTGGTGACAAAGTTTCTTTAAAAAACGTTGTTTTAGGAATAATAACCACAGATATCAGCACATAGGTAGTCATATCCTCCCATTGTTCCGATGCAGCCATCGTGTTTTCTGTGACATACGCATTAACAGGTTCGTCTGATGTTGAAGGAAGTAAGGAAAGAGTTGCAGTTCCGGATTTATAAGTAAATTCATCCGTAAGCGGAGCTATGAGAAGCGGATTGCGGCTATGGCTGAACCCATCCCAGTTAGGATCTACGGCATACATATATATACGATTCGTAGTAATTGCCACCTCCGGAATTGTTGGGGTGACAGCCCCGAATGAAATCGATGCTTTATCAAGCATGGGAGCGGCATTTCTCATCCAGAATGTTTTTTTGTTAACCACATCCACATCCCATTTTATTTCGCCGATAGTCGCACCTAATGTCGCTGAAGCCGTTTTAAGACTATCAGCTACACTCAAAGTTACTTTGGCAACTGCACGCTCAACATCTAATTTTACCGGTGCAGCCTCGGCCTCGAATTCGGTATCATAAATATCATCTTTAGTTACATTGACCAATCCGGCAAAGTTACTCATCAAAAAGTAGTCTCTTATCTTTTCTCCCATGGTAAGTTGGTCGACAGTAACCTCAGCCGCAGCGGTCATACTCCCTAATCTTTTACCTTCGGCTGTCAACTCTTTCAAAGTTGCAGGTGGATTAAGAAATACCGCTAGTTTATAATTATCTTTGACAACGGCCTTTGCTTTTGTCCTATATGTTGTAGTGGTCGTTCCCTGTATTACACTGTGGATATCGGTACCAGGCGAAACCGGAGTACCTATATCTGTCAATGCAAACTGATACTTCACTTCACTACTGGCCGGATCGTCACCATTATACAAAACAATCAGGACAGACTTTACTTTATTCTCATCCGCTGTTCCATAATGAAGAGAATCCAGAGCTTTTGTCTCCGAACCACGTACACTACTGTTACTCAATATAAGGGAAATATAACCAACCGGACCATCTTTATCATCCGTTCTATCTTGGTCATTCATTTCATTATAACAGAAAGTTAACATCATACCAGCCATAAAAATAACCAACGCCATCTTTTTTAAACGTATATATATAATATAACTGTTTTTACTCAATAAAGTTCTCATATCGTTTTTACCCTATACAACCACTCATGGTTATGGATAATCATTTCTTGCAGACATAGGGGTGTATTTCTCCAAGCGTTCGGTATCCTACGATAACGCCCTGAAACTTTTGCGACTTCTATTTAAAAATTCTATTAGTGGACTAAAGCAATATTCATTAATGGGCCTCCACTCTATGTCATATCTATAAAAACACTCATTGATATAATGAAATCAAACGGTGCTTAATGTTTACAAAGATACTGCATTTATGCATATAATGAATGGATCAGGCTGAAAAAAGAGCAGTAAGTCAGCATTTTAATATCTATTTGCTTTTATTGAGTAAGCCTTTATTGATTCTGCGGTTCGCTATATTACAAGGAATGTTTCTAAATCATAATCCGGCATGGCTAATATAAGGACGTATATTCATTAAATACCCGGGGTAATCTATTGCTGACAATCATCAGCAATATTGTCGATGGTTATAAGCAATATTGTCGACAGCTATCAGCAACATTGCTGACGGCCATCGACAATAGATTAGTTCGTATAGTAATTACTTATTTCACCCGGCCTGTGCCGTCCAGGAAGTTAAGGTAAGCCTGCTGGCCTGCTGAAACATTTACACGCTCCTGGTCACCTCCGTTTTTCCGGTATTCAATCTTGTTGTTCAGGATAATGAACTCGGTACGCCACCAATCAGTACTTGGCAGTTTTATGCAAAGACGCAGTTCGCCATCTGCCGCAAAGGCCGGGGAAACAAATTCGCCTTCACCGGAAGGAACGGTGAATTTGCGGGCATCATCGAACGTATCCCAGCCACCGGAAGGATCGCCTGTCAGATAAACATCGGGAGAAAGGAACTCGAGGATATAATTCAGGTTCTTACCTTCCAGTGTGGTAGTGACCACCATAATATACCAGCCTGCATTCTTCACGCCGATGTTCTGTCCGCCACTGCCATCATCCACACCGGATACACCGGCATAAGAAGCAGACTCGGCAGGAACAAGACCTTCGGAGTAAGCCACCTGATTACCGTCCCAGGTTGGCTGGGCATTAAACTTCAGGGCATTGTCACCTCCAAAATACTGCATCGACCAGAATTTACCCGGTGTATCCGTTACCGGAATCATTTCCACCCATTTGCCCCAACTGCTGCCCGACGCAAAGTCGCCGACCAGGAACATCTGTTCCGGCAAACTGACAGGTGGTTCCACATTATAACCCAGTACTTTCGGAAGTTCGATGACATTGGAGAAGATTTGTCCCGCTCCGTTATTCGAAAGAGAAGCACTCAGGCGGACATACACCGGCATGGGTGTCTCCGGGAGCTCGGCATTATCTTTCGAAGCTTTCCACAAATCCAGCAAAGCCATAGCAAAATCAACGGCATCCACTTTCAGAAGGGGCAGCGGGAACGACGGGGACAAGGTGGCATAATTGGCATTTGTCCCGGCTGTTTCGTCGGCATCTTTAAAGGTTTCTTCCAGAGAGAGTTGCACTTTATATGTAGTAGAAGCCACATAACCGTAATCGGGTTGCGTACAGGTCAGTTCGATGGAAGAAAGATTCTTCAGGTCATAAACATCGGCAGCCTGTGCCGGCGTATTCAGGTTAAACTCGGTAGGTTCCTGAAAGACAGGATTATCATCTCTGTCGTCTCCGCAACCGGTCCAAAGCAATGAACCGGTTAAAAGGAGCATACATATATTCAGTTTCTTCATTTGTTTACAGATTTAAAATCATTATTTTAATAATTCATATCCCGGGTTCTGATCCAGGTTCGAATTGGCGGTCAGGTCGCGGTCGCTGATCGGATAGATGTTGAAACGGCTGTCGACGTTGGCAACGCCTTCCAGTGTACCGCCCTTATAGGCCCATGCATAATCTTTCGTGAATTTGCCGAAGCGGACCAAGTCTGAACGACGCTGTCCTTCCCAGTATAATTCGCGGGCACGTTCGTCGAGGATGAAATCGAGGGTCAAATCGGAAGCGGTGATGTTTCCGCTGTTATCACCATAAGTGCGTTCGCGCAATAGGTTCACATATTCAACCGCTTGCTCCTTGTTGGTTCCGGCAGCGTTGCGTGCGGCACATTCGGCATAGATCAGATAGATGTCTGCCAAACGGAACAGCGGGAAGTCGGTATTCGGATCGGGTGTCGGCGTTACGGCTGCACCATCCCAGCCTAAGTTGGTAAACTTATAGCAAAGGTAACCAGTGTTCCAGTCCTGCATCTTCGATTCGGTGGTGCGTGTGCCGGCACCGTCATAGAAAGCGTAGCGTTTGTCTTTCTTGATCAGGCTGCCATGGCTATCGGTTCCGGCATCGGGACTTTCGTTGAAGAACTCGATCATCTGTTGAGTCGGTTTCAGGCAAGTCCAAGAAGATGACATTCCAAACCAGGTCTGGTCCATATCGCCGCCGTATGCAGCAGCGGTCAGCATAATTGTACTTCCGAAACTCTTTGCATTTACGTTATCGAAGGGGATTGCATAGATGATTTCGTTTTTATGCGTACCGGTCAGATGGTTTTCGCCACAGAACAGGTTAGCATAGTTATCTTCCAGTCCGAATCCGGCATCGATTACCTTCTTTGCGTAAACGGCCGCTTTGTCATACATCGGCGTGCCGGTATAGACTTCCGCATTCAGGTACATTTTGGCAAGCAGCGTATTGATTACAGGACGGGTAACACGTCCGTAAGTCGCCATAGAGGGAGTGTCATCCAGATTACCGTTTTCCGAAAGGTCGACCAGTTCGGCAACGATCTTATCGAACAGGGCTTCCGCTCCTATCTGAGAAGGTTTCCATGATTTATCGTCCGTAGGGCTATCATCCCATACGACACCCGGATTGCGGTAGAGGTCGATCAGATAATAATAGTTCATAGCACGCAGTCCGCGCACCTGGTCGCGATATTTCTGAACGTCGGGGATATCGCTATCTGCGTGATAAACATCGAGAAACTCTTTACAGTAACGAATATTCAGCATGGCACGCTGATAGAATGTATAGGCGTAAGGCAACGTATAATCCCAATTGATCTCACATAATTCAACAATACCTTCGTCCGTCCAGTTCCAGATAGCCTCGTCGGTCGGGAATAATTGCAGGGAAAGCAAGCCGCGAAGGAATACCAGCGAACCCTGATCACCACCCTGCAAGTCAGGTTCAACTTCCGGATCGGAAGAGTTACCCGACAAGCCAAAGCCGGAGTAGATTTTAGCCAGGAAGGACTGGCAGTCGGCTGCATTATGAATGGAATTGCTGGACTTATCCAGTATAGGTTCCTAATCGAGGTCTCCCAGGCAGGAAGTAGCCCATACGCAACATAAAGAAGCAAGGCTCAACGATATATATTTTTTCAGTTTCATGACAGATGCGTTTTAGAAATTAATGTTAACTCCGAATAATACTGATATAGGGCGAGGATAGACATCGTTATCCAGACCGTCGTTCACTTCAGGATCCAGACCGTCATATTTAGTGATGATGATCGGGTTCTGCACAGTTGCATAGAAGCGGGCATTCCAGCTGCTTCTGAGGAATTTGTCGACATTATATCCTAAAGTAATATTGTCGATCTTCAGGAACGAAGCGTTCTGGATAAAGTAATCCGACAAACGCTGGCGTGTCTGAAAACCCGTTTTCAAGGCTGATACAGGTTTATTGCTCAACGCATTGTTTTCAAACAATTCGTTGACGCCCAATGCAGCATTGGCGGCCGTTGCGTTGAAATTGTAATTGCCCAGGCTGACACGTCCGTTGAAGCCTAAATCCCATTGCTTGTAAGTGAATTTGGAATTGAAGCCCATCAACACGTCGGCTGTCGGTTTCTTATAACGGTAGAGGTCGTTGTCGGTAATCACACCGTCGCCGTTGCGGTCGACATATTCGCCTTCAATGGGATTGCCGTCGGCATTATAAACTTGCTGGAATACATAGAATGTACCCGGAGCATAACCGACACTATGGATTTTCAGACGCAAGCCGCCGTCACCACCGGTCGATTCGAAACGTTTACCCGGCGAGTCCGAATTATCATTATAGGTAAGTTCCGTAATCTTTGTCTTGTTGTAAGCGATATTGAAGCCTAAATCCAAACTGAAATCGCGGCTAACCACCGGACGGGTGTTGATTGAGAACTCGATACCTTTATTTTCCAGCGAACCGATGTTTGAAACGACATACTCGGCAAAGTCGGTACCTGCCGGTGCATTCACTTCGGCATTAATCAGGTCTTTTGTCTTACGGATATAACCGTCGACAGAACCGGTAATGCGACCGTTCAGGAAACCATAATCGAAACCGACATTATACGTAGTCGTTGTTTCCCATTTCAGATTCGGGTTGGCAGCCGTCGGAGCCAGAACATTTACCCAGGTCACATTTCCTGAAGCATCGTAAATAGGATACATCGCTCCACCTTTACCTTCCCGGTAAAACGAGAGATACGGGTAATCGCCCTGGTTAATGTCCTGCTGACCGGTAACACCCCAGCCCAGGCGTAATTTCAACTCATCCAGGTTCGTGAAATCCTTCATAAAGCCTTCTTCATTGATCTTCCATCCCAAAGCCAGTGAAGGGAAAAGCCCCCAACGTTTGTTCTTGGCGAAACGGGAAGAAGCATCGTCGCGCAGGGTAAAAGTCAGCAGATATTTATCCATCAGCGAATAGTTCATACGTCCGTAGAAAGAAGCCAGTACATATTTGGTATCGGTCTCTTTATATTCATTGCTTACCGTCGTGTTCTGTCCGAAAGTTTCCGGTCTGCGCGACAGATAATAAGTAACATTGTCTTTCTGTGTCTGGTAACTCTGGTAAGAATAACCTGCCATGATGTCGAAACGGCTGGCTAGCGACGGCAACTCTTTGGAATATTGCGCATAGAAATCGAACAGTTTGTTTTTAAGCGTACTGTTATAGATACGGTGGCTTCCGGTCGCATCATCGTCCGGTTGATAAGAACCGGGGGCATTCGGGTCTACATATTTATTTCCTTCCACAGAAGTATAATCGAGACCCATGTTCATATTCAAGCGCAAATCCGGTAAGAAATGCAACTTATAATCGAACTGCGCATTACCGATAAACGATTTGGCTGTCGAACGGTCGTCTACCATTTCCAGCATGGAAACAGGGTTGACTCCGGCAGAAGTCGCCCGGGTTCCGTCCGGTGTGTAATCGCCCGTCCAGGTAAAGTAACCGCCATATTTGCTGTCGTTCCTGATCGGCTTGGTCGGGTCGAAACTAACGGCACTTCCCAACGCACCCGTGTCGGCAAAACGGTTCTTGATATAAACGCCTTTACCATTCAGGTTTACATTCAGATGATCATTGAAGAAGGAAGGCGTCAACGAAACACTACCGGTATATCGCTGGAAATTAGAGGTTTTCAGAATACCGTTCTGATCGGTGTATCCGAAAGAAACGCGGTAAGGCAAAAACTCTTTCACCGAGCCGTATGCACTGATATTATGGTCTGTCGAAATCGCCGTACGCAACACTTCATCCTGCCAGTCGGTGCTAACACCCGGAAACAGGTTCAAAGCCGTCAGCATACCTTCCGTTGCAGAGGGGTAATTCGTTATGTAGTTACGATACTCGTCCGCCCCATGACATCTACCTTGTTACGCTTCGTACTTACCGAAACATTTCCGTTGTAATTGATTTTCACGCTTCCGCTCTTTCCCTTCTTGGTAGTGATAATGATAACGCCATTCGAAGCGCGCGAACCGTAGATCGCAGCAGCCGAAGCATCCTTCAACACAGTAAACGACTCGATATCAGAAGGATTGATCGTACTCAACGGGTTACTCAATCCATCCGGGGCGTTATTCCCCATAATCACACCGTCGATCACGACCAACGGATCATTTTTAGCCGACAGGGAAGAACCGCCACGAATACGAATCGAAGAAGAAGACCCAGGCTGTCCGGAAGAAGAAGCCACAGATACACCGGCCACCTTTCCCATAATCATATCCTGCGGACTAACCTGCAATCCCCGGTTTTTCTCATCCGGCTTGATTGCAACCACCGAACCGGTAGCATCATTCTTTTTCACCGTACCGTAACCGATAACGACTACGTTTTCCAACATCTGCGAATCTTCTACCAGAAGGATATTCATATTGGGAGCAGCCGGCAGTTCCTGCATTTTATATCCAATAAAAGAAACAGAAAGTATGTCTCCTTTAGAAGCAGACAACATAAACTTACCGTCTATATCGGTAACAGTTCCGTTCGTCGTCCCTTTGATAATAACATTTGCCCCGATAACCGGTTCCCCTGTTGGATCTTTCACAATACCATTCACTGTTATTTGCTGAGCAAAGACAGCGACAGACATACATAAGCCAGTGATTAACATCAACAAAGCTTTAAACCTTAAACGTTTCATGTGTTTAAATTTAAGTTCTTTACAAGTTTACTTAATAACCTTTACAATCTAATTGTCTTATAGATTTTTTAACCCTTTAATATCTTCCCGGTTTTTCACCTCGAAAATACTGATCGCATAACCGCCACCACTTGCGGCTTTCAAATTCAATTTGCTTTTATTTGTCAATAAGCCTTTTTTAATCGTATAAGCTTGTGGATTCTCTTTCCAGTCGGCATCTTTCGCATCGGCATAGACAGTTGCAATATATTTTTTGTCCGGATCGAGGAAGTCGAAAGAGAGACGCGACTCATGCCCGTTCTCGTCTGCCGTACAACCTACAAACCAATCGCCTGTTCCTTTTGCCTTGCGTGCAATAGTGATATAATCGCCCGGTTCGGCTTCCAGATACTGAGAGTGATCCCAATCGATTGCCACATCTTTAATGAACTGGAAAGCATCGGCATATTGCTCGTAATGTTCGGGAATATCGGCTGCCATCTGAAGCGGACTGTACATTGTTACATACAGAGCCAACTGGCGTGCCAGGGTAGAACGAACCTGAGAAGTATTCTCCGGATTCATTGCACTGCAATGTGTTTCGAAAATACCCGGCGTATAATCCATCGGACCACCGATCAGACGGGTAAACGGCAGAATCGTCGTATGATCGACATTGTTTCCGCCAAACGATTCATATTCGGTTCCACGAGCCGATTCGTTACCGATCAGGTTCGGATAAGTGCGGCACAGACCGGTCGGACGGGTTGCTTCGTGGGCATTGACCATAATTTTATAATCTGCCGCTTTCTTCACTGCATATAAATAATGGTTGCACATCCACTGTCCGTAATGATGTTCGCCGCGAGGAATGATATCGCCAACATAACCGCTCTTGACACTGGTATAACCGTTGTCTATCATAAACTGGTAGGCGCGATCGATATGACGTTCATAGTTACGAACGGAAGCCGAAGTTTCGTGGTGCATCATCATCTTGATGCCTTTGCTTGCGGCATAGCGGTGAATTTCCTGTACATCGAAATCGGGATACGGGGTAACAAAGTCGAATACATAGCCCTTACTTTTCCCGAACCAGTCTTCCCAGCCTTCATTCCAGCCTTCCACCAGAACGGCATCAAAGCCATTAGCGGCGGCAAAGTCGATATACCGTTTCACGTTGGCCGTATTTGCCGAGTGACGGCCGTTCGGCTTTACCTTTGTATAGTCGGTTTCCCCCAACTTGACACTGCTCAACTCATCGGTATAAGCCCAGGTTCCTTTATTGGTAATCATATCCCACCAGATACCTATATATTTGGTCGGCTTGATCCAGGAAACATCGTCCAGTTTGCAAGGTTCGTTCAGGTTCAGCGTGATACGCGATGCCAGAATATTGCGGGCATCATCACTTACGATAATCGTACGCCAGGGAGATTGGCAAGGGGTTTGCATATAGCCTTTATCGCCGCGTGCATCCGGAGTCAACCACGATTCAAACGTCATTGTTTTATCATCCAGGTTCAGGTGCATGCAGGAATAATCGACTAAAGCGGCTTCATGCAAGTTGATATACAGGCCGTCGTCAGACTTCATCATCAGCGGAGTCTGTACACCAGTCTCCGAGAAAGGAGTTTGCGAAGAGTTGGGAGTAACCGCTTCTTTCATCAATCCGCGGATCTCGCTCAAACGGGAAGTAACCGTACTGTACTCCTGTGTATCGTAATCGCCAGGCAACCAGAATGTTTTATGATCGCCATTCATGGCAAACTGCGATTTCTCCTCTTTAATCACAAAGTAGTTCAACTCTTTTTGCTGGGGAAATTCATAACGGAAACCCAGGCCGTCGTTGAAAAGGCGGAAGCGAACGATGATGGAACGGTCGTTAGCCGGTTGTTGCAGGGTAACGGCGAGTTCGTTATACTGGTTCCGTATCTCCTTTTCTTCGCCCCAAACCGGTTGCCAGGTTTCATCGAATGTCGATGTCTGGGTATCGGCAATCTGAAAACCGTCATACAGATTTGTCTTTTTGTCTAAAGCGGCAACGTCTTTGCGCTGTTTAAACTCGAAGTCAACAGCCGCATCGGCATCTTCTTTCTTTAACTCCAACCCTAATTTACTGGGTTTGATCACTTCTTTTTGTTTATAACTCAGGTCATAAACCGGTGCACCCTTTTCATCCAAACGGAAGTTCATCAAAAGATTCCCGTTAGGAGAAAGCAGTTGCTGGGCATACGAGACCGCACAACAGCCGAACAGAGCGGCCATAAATAAAATACTACGTTTCATGGGTAATATGATTTATATTAACAATTAAAATTCAAGTATCAGGACATCCTTCGACTGAAGCGGCAAGGTTGTCGTCAGATTGATATTCTTTCCGCTCAACAGGTCGTTTGCAGAGCCGGAAGGCATGACTTCCTTATAGGGAGCCAGCTCTAGCAGTTTCTTTTCATCCGTTCCGTTCAGGATAACGACCACAGAGCGACTGCCATATTTCCGTTCATACACATAAACTCCGTCCTGCGGGATAAAATGTTTAAAGGAACCTTTGCCGATCACCTCATTGCCGGCTCTCCATTTCAACAGCTTCTGCATATAGGCAAACACCTCTGTCTGAAGGGGGGCGCGTCCTGCCGGAGTAAAGGCATCAACGGCATCGCCTTGCCAGCCGCCGGGGAAATCATTACGAAGAGCACCGTCGCCATCGGCTTTATCGGCAGCCATTAATATTTCGGTGCCATAATAGATTTGAGGTATTCCGCGAACGGTCAACAGGAAAGCAAGCGCCTGCTTGTAACGGTTCAGGTTATCGGAAGGCTTCGTTTTATAAAAACGCGACGTATCGTGGTTGTCCAGGAATACGAGCAGGTTCATCGGATCGGCATAGACAATATCCTGCGACAGGTAATCATAGACTCTCGCTAATCCCTTGTCCCAGCCGTTGGTCTCCTCATCAAAAACAGAAGACAACAGATTGGTCAACGGAAAGTCCATCACAGTCGGCAAATAAGAGTTTCGTGGATAAGCCACCTTGCTGTCTTTTTGCCAGAACGAGACACCGACATTACTTCCGAGCCATGTCTCCCCCACGATATTAAAATCAAGATATTCGGCTTTAACCGCCCGACACCAACGCGCCATCATATCGAAATCGGCATACGGGTGCGTGTCTTGGCGAATACCGTCTATACCGGCATATTCGATCCACCAGATACTGTTCTGTATCAGGTAAGTGGCCACATGGCGGTTGCGTTGGTTCAGGTCGGGCATCGATTCGGTAAACCAGCCGTCTACACTCTTTGTCTTATCGTAATCCGAACGGTGTACGTCCATTTGAGGCATCGTTTGATAAGAGGTCTGCGTATAATTATCCTGGAAGTTGAACCAGTCGGCGGACGGTTTATCCTTGAAGAAGAAATGTTCGCTTCCGCAATGATTAAAGATCATATCCATCACAATCTTCAAGCCTTTTCTGTGGGCGGCTGCCACCATTTGGCGGAACTCGTCGTTACTGCCGAGACGCGGATCTACATTATAATAATCTGTAATGGCATAGCCATGATAAGAACCTTCCGGCATATCGTTTTCCTGGATCGGGTTCAGCCAGACTGCTGTTACCCCCAGTTCGGAGAAATAATCCAAGTGATTTTCGATACCTTTTATATCGCCACCATGACGGGCAAAAGGTTCTTTCCGGTTTACACCTTGTTCAAGCATCCCTGCAACGCGGTCATTGGCCGGATTGCCGTTTGAAAAACGGTCGGGCATAATCAGGTAGAGTACATCGGAAGCATCAAAACCTTTTGCTCCTTCCGGGCCTTCTTTCCGGTCTTTTATCTGATAAGGAATAACAGCTTCTTCCCCATTCTTCTTCAAGAGGATATTGAATTGTTGGGGAGCTGTCTCTGACAAATCTAAATACAATAATAAATAATTGGGATTTTCCAGCCTTACTACTTCTTTAATACGGATATCGGAAGATGATACAGATACATTATCCGCAGAGATATCAGTCCCGTACAATAATATCTGTAATTCCGGATTCCGCATACCAGACCACCAGAAAGCCGGTTCCGTTTTCTGCACCTTTAATCCGGCTATTCCCGGCAGACTAAAGGCCAAACTAAGTACAATTGCTACAATAATCTTTTTCATGGATCGATGTGTTTGTTAACGGAAGCAAATGTAGGGGGTTAAAAAACGGGCTGCGGCTATTAGAAAAAAATCAAAGTATAAACAAAGTATTTTATATTGATTTACAG
>JAJPZM010000097.1 GCA_021204335.1 Parabacteroides sp.
AGGGGCTATCCACTTTTTGGACAGTCCCTTTCTTTTTATTAAATATGTAATAAAGAAACTGAAAAGTCTTCTGACTGTTAGGAAAACTGACTTACTTTGTGGCGAATAGTTACAGATAACAAACGTATGGCGGCCATTTCAAGCGGAGAGTTCGAGCGGTATTTTAAGGAGTTGTATCAGCCCCTTTGCCTTTTTGCGCTCCGTTTTACCGAACGGCTGGATGATGCGGAGGATATTGTGCAGCAAGCCTTTGCTGATGTCTGGGACAAGAATATCAATAATGTATTGATTGATAATCTGAAGTCTTATATGTACCAGGCTGTACGAAACCGTTCGCTTTCACTTGTCACGCAGCCTGTAGATGTGCAGACAACTGACCAGCTGCCCGATATGGAAGACCTATCGGAAGAAGAACGCATCTACAATGCCGAACGCGATGCCCGCCTGTGGACAGCTATCGATGGCTTACCCCCCCCGAACGCAAAAAAAATCTTTTTACTTTCTAAACGCGACGGACTGAAATACCAGGAAATTGCGGAAGAACTGAATATCTCGATCAAAACGGTCGAGAACCAGATGGGTAAGGCCTTGAAGGCGTTGCGGGAGATGGCTGTACGTATTTATATGTTCTTTTTCGGATAAAAATATCCGGGAAAGGATAGGGGTTTTCTCTGATTTTCTGTCTTAAGTGTAGAATGAGATTAATTTACATCTAATTTAAAGAGAAGATTATGAGAAAGATTTTATTGATGATGGTATGTGTGTGGATGATTGGTTGGACGGTAAAAGCACAATTAGGTTGGAGTTTGACGCCGGAAGCCGGTATAACGGCTGTTCAGCGGGTGAATGGTGACGGTTGGCGTCCGGGTGTAAAGGTCGGAGCTAACTTGGGTTATCAGTTCGAACCGAAATGGATTGGGCTCAAATTCGGGTTGTTTTATACAAATCGCGGGTATTCGATGAGAGATCATCTGGTGGAAACAGAATATTAGGATGGTTCGAAGCGGCTGAGTCTTGATGGCGGAAGTCTTACACAACATTTCCTGCAATTGCTTGTGATGGCAGATTTCTCCTGGAACGTAAAGAATGTCCGTATGCATTTGGGAGTTGGTATGTATGCAGGGGTCTCTTTATCGAATCACTCGAAGTGGGGATCTTTATCCAGTACTACAACTCAGCCGACTGCTCCAGAGAAGATGATGTATCATCCGGGGTATAGCGGATATGGTCCGTATGAATATCCCTATGATAATACTCCATTCAGTAACTTGAATTCATTCGACTGGGGAGTGACAGCCTCGTTCGGTGTAGAAGTGGACAACTGGGTGATGAATGTGGGATATGAACTGTCGCTGGGTGATGAAGGTGACAATTACAGTCTTAAGTGGGTGAATGGCGGCTCGTATGAGGTGCGCAGCATAGGTGCCAATTACAACACCTTGTCGCTCACAGTCGGATATAAGTTTAAATTAGGTAAATAACAGTAAATGAACAACGAGCAGGAACATAAATTGGATGAACGCATTCGTTTCGTAGCGAAACACTACGAGGAAGGACGTCTGGATGCTGATAAAGCCTGGCAGCAGTTTGCCGGCAAACATCAGATATATCGTAGCGTCTCTTTCCGCCGCTACTGGATGGCTGCCGCTTCGGTTGTGTTGCTGCTCATTGGTTTCGGTACCTATTTTATGACGGAACGAAATGCGCATGAATGGGTTGCCGTTACGACTGCCCCGGGACAATTGAAAGACGTTTACCTGCCCGACAGTACGTTGATCTCGATGGCGGGTAACTCTTCCATACGATATGATGTAAAAGCTTACGGAAAGGAAAGGCGTGTCGTGGAGATGAAAGGAAAAGCTTTTTTCCAGGTGACGCGGAATGAGTCACGCCCCTTTTCTGTTTATACGGAACGGACAGAAGTAACGGTGTTAGGAACCAGTTTCCAGATCAGCGAACAACCCGGCGCGACAGACGTCGATGTGATGACCGGTAAAGTAAGTTTTGCAGCTACCGGTAATGAAACGGATAAAGTAATATTAACCGCCGGCATGTCGGCCTCGTACTCTATGGAAAAGAAAGGAATCACAATACTTGAAGAAGCAGACCTTAACAACCTGTCGTGGAAAACCCGGCAGTTACGCTTTAATGATACCCCCGCTGGAGAAAGTGATCGGTGATCTGAGTGAATATTACCAGGTAAAAATAATCGACAAGGCAAACAACCCGAATCTGAAACTGACGGCCATGTTCAACGATCTTCCGCTGGAAGATGTTTTGATGGCTATCAACCAGACACTGGATACCCGCCTGGCTCCCGATACCCATAAATAAGCAGCCTATGACACGTAGCTGGATATTGCTGATAGGGATTCTTATGCTTTTCCTTCCCGTAAAAGCCGGGGGATTGCCGGTTGCCGCCCTTATTCCGGTGGAACCTACGCCTGCGGTGACGATGGATATGCGCCAGGTGCCTTTGCTGGATATTTTACAGGAGCTGGAAAAGCAAACCGGCATGTTCTTCTCCTACGAGTCGTCTATGCTGGACGAGTTCCCCCGCGTATCGCTTAAAGCGAATGACGAATCTCTTTCCTATTGCCTGAGAAGACTGTTTTATGCTTTGCCGATTACCTACCGGATAACCGGTCAGATCATTATATTGAAACGTAAGCCGCGGCTTTATACCATCAGTGGTTTTGTGCGCGACTCGGTTTCTTACGAAAGTCTGATCAGTGCTTCGGTTTTCGAACATCGTTCGAAGAATGGGACGACTAATAACTACGGTTTCTACAGTATCACGCTGCCACCCGGAAAAGTAACGCTGTGTGCCTCCTTCGTCGGTTATGAGGCGAAAGAGGTAACGTTTGACCTTTCCTGCGATACGCTGGTAGATATTCCTTTACATGCCGTCGGCTCTTTGGGGGAAGTGGTGGTGGAAGGGCTCAATCCCCGGTCGGAAGTATTAAGCACACGTAGCGGGGTAGTGGAGGTGCCCTCCCAACGCATCAAATCGATGCCCGCCCTGCTGGGGGAGACGGATGTGGTGAAAACCCTGCAACGGCTTCCCGGCGTTGCAGTAGGGGTTGAAGGGATGACCGGTCTGCATGTGAGGGGAGGCAATGCCGACGGCAACCTTTACCTGCTCGACGGTAACCCGGTTTATCACACCAATCACTTGCTTGGATTCTTTTCAGCCTTCAATCCTGATGCCGTCAGGAACACAACGTTTTACAAAGGGAGCTTTCCTGCCGAATATGGAGGAAGGCTCTCGTCGGTTGTAGATGTGAGGACGAATGATGGCGACCGGTATGAGTATCATGGCAACCTTTCGATCGGTTTGCTGGCCATGCACGGTAATCTGGAAGGCCTGATCGTAAAAGGAAAGTCTTCTTTCAACGTCTCTGTACGCCGTACATGGATGGAGCTGTTTACCTGGCCGATCTTTCGAGCGGTGAATAAGCATAGAAGCGACAAGCTGAAAGGCGGATATCACTTTTTCGATATGAATGCCAAAGTGAACCATTCCTTCAACGACCATACCCGCTTGTATATGAGTTTTTATATGGGGGAAGCGACAGTTATCTGGACGGTGAGGAATATAGCTACGGTAACCGTCTGGGCGAAGATTATCGTTGGCGCTGGGGAAACCTGATCGGCTTGGTGGGAGTGAACCATGTGTTCAGTAACAAACTTTTTGCCAGCTTCACTGCCGGATATACCCGTTACCGTTCCCATATCATACAAGATAAGGTGGATTATGCACAATCTACCCATATCGACGACCAGCGCATTTTTAACCAGGAAAGCCATTACCGTTCGTCGATGGAAGATGTGAGTATGCGTGCTTCGTTCGACTACCGTCTGAATAAAAAACACCGTTTGCGGTTTGGTGGCGATTACCTGTTCCACAACTTCCGCCCCGAACAGAGCACGATGAAAAGCTGGTATAAAGATTCGGTAAAATCGCAGGAAACGAATACGGTATATGCCAATTCATTGATCCACGGACACGAAGTGTCTTTATATGGCGAAGAAGAAATGCACGTGATAGACCGGCTGAAGGTGAATATCGGTTTGCGGTACACGCTTTTTCATGTACAGGGAGAAGTCTATCAATCTTTGCAACCGCGTTTGTCAGCTCGTTATATGTTGGGACGAAATATCTCGGCCAAGCTGTCGTATTCGAAAATGAACCAGTATATTCATCTTCTTTCCAACAGTTATATCAGCCAACCGACGGATATTTGGGTTCCTGTAACCCGTAATATCCGCCCGATGAATGCACACCAGTACACTCTCGGGCTTTACCATACGCTCAACAGGCAATATAATTTCTGTCGAAGGATGTTATAAGCGGATGAACAACCTGATCGAGTATAAAGATCGTTTTTCGTTAGGAACCGATTACTCCGATTGGGAAGATCGTGTAGGAGAAGGCTATGGTCGTGCATACGGTGTGGAATTTATGGCGCGGAAGAAAACAGGACGTTTAACCGGATGGATCGGTTATACGCTTTCCTGGTCGGATCGTTTATTTCCCGACGGCAGTGTAAATAAAGGCAGGCGTTTCCCTACCCAATACGATAACCGGCATAAGATAGATCTTGTGGCAACCTACAAAGTATCACGCAAAGTAGAACTGACTGCCGCCTGGATGTTTGCTTCCGGCAACCATATCACCATTAAAGATCAGGTGTATCAGGGAGGAACGGGGCAGACCGGTGACGGCTATCTGCATGGCAACGGTATTATTCCGGGCAACGATGGGTTTGATTATGCTGCCAGCTCGCGTAACAATTATCAGTTGGCGCCTTACCACCGTCTTGACTTGGGTATCAACTTTTATCGTTATAAGAAAAAAGGGCGTATGGGCATCTGGAACCTGAGTCTTTGCAATGCTTATTGCAACCCGAATCCGTTCTCGGTAAAACCGGAGTATTATGTTGATTCCACTACCGGAAAACGTGAGAATTATCTGGAAGAATCCATTTTGTTCTTGTTTCTGCCTTCTGTATCATATACTTATAAATTCTGACGGAGATGAAAAAGATGCTATCCATATTGCTGCTGTTATTGTTCTTATGCACCTCTTGCCTTCGCGATGTTGTGTTGAAGCTCGATCCGGTGCCACCGGTGTTGGTGTTGAACGCTTCTGTCACGCCTGATCGTGAGGTGGCGGCTTTCCTTTCGAAAAGCTGGTTTTTACTGGATAGTGTTCCTGCTTATGAACTTACAGATAAAAATGTAAATATAAATGTGTATATAAATGATGCATTTAGTGGTAGTATGCAGCGTTCCGATAATCCGGCAGACAGTACTGAATACAAAGGACAGTTCAAGTTGCCCGGCTGCTATGTGAAAGCCGGTGACCGGGTAAGGCTGGAAGCCGAAACTTCCGGTTTCGAACCGGTAACGGCCGAAACATTGATTCCCCGAAAGACGGAGATAGCCTTATTTGACACTGCTACCTATATTAAGCCGAGTTCTCATGATTTTAATCGTTTCCGAATGTCTCTTACATTGCATGATAATCCCTCTGAACGTAATTACTATCGCTTGGTGTTAGAACGTTTGATTGAATTTCATAAAGGTGACAGTGTGATGAGGGTAAGTTCGTTTTGTAACGAATGGGGGGAAAAGTAAATTCTCCGGCGAATCCTTTGAGGCGGGTACTAATTATTGTAATTCCCATTTTCCTATTTTCTCGTTAACTTACGACGATCCGGTATTCCAGCCGAATATCCCCTCGCAAACCTATCATGACAATCCCAATGTCCGGGGCATTTTTACTGACGATTTATTCAATGGGAAGGATTATACGGTGACGGCTTCGTTTACCCCCGATTACTCATTTGTGACCGATACTTTGTCGGCTACCGTTCATTACGATTTCCATCTTTTGTCTGTCTTAGAGGCTTACTATAACTATCTGAAAGTAATCCGTAATTTCTTTATCCTGCTGGGAGATGCCAGTATGGACGGATTATTGCAACCGACATCTACCTATTCGAATGTAACCGGCGGTTTCGGTGTCGTTGCCGGCTATCAGGCAGCAACTCACCGTATAACAATGCCTGTCAAGCTCTTGCCGAATTACTACCCGTAAATAGTTTATATTTTTCTATCTTCTCTTTAAACCTTTTTATTTTCTCTTTGTCTATATTCCGATTGAGTTGTGTATATTTACATGCCTATTGATAAGTTTTTAAAGTAGATACCATTGAAAATATGACGAAGAGAGTGAAGTGGGGCGTAACTGCCGCAATCTTCCTGCTGATTGCGGGAATGATAGCTTATCCACAGATTAAGAGTATGTTGACAGCATCGAAAACATCCGAAGTGGCTCCTCCTGTTCCGGGGATAAGTGTAAGGAAACAGGTGCTGAATGTTAACGGGGAAGTGCTGAAATATCAATCGCTGACCGATAAAGTAGTAAGTACCGGCAGTATCATTCCCGATGAAGAGGTAGACCTTTCCTTCGAATCATCCGGGAAAGTGGTGAATATCTACTTTACGGAAGGTACACATGTAAAAGCCGGTGACTTGCTGGCAAAAATTAATGATAAACCGCTTCAGGCCCAGTTAAGAAAACTGGAAGCCCAGATCCCTCTGGCAAAAGACCGGGTCTACCGTCAGCGCACCTTGCTGGAAAAGGATGCCGTCAGCCAGGAAGCCTACGAACAGGTGACGACCGAATACGAAAAACTGATGGCGGATATTGATCTGGTCAAGGCGAATATCATGCAAACCGAGTTGCGTGTTCCTTTCGACGGCATCATCGGTCTGCGTTCGGTCAGTGAAGGAACCTACGTCGCTCCCACCAATGTGATCACCAAACTGACTAAGATCTCGCCGCTGAAAATAGAATTCTCTATCCCCGAAAGATATGCGATGGATGTGGTGAACGGCACAATAATAACTTTCAGTCTCGAAGATACGCATGGCATCATGCAGACCTACACCGCTAAAGTGTATGCCGTTGAAAGCAAGCTGGATATGGCGACACGAAGTCTGAAAGTGCGTGCAACCTATCCCAACACCGACGAGTCTATCTTCCCTGGGCGATATACCTCGGTGGAGATCACCAAACGTGAAATTAAGAATGCGCTGGCTATCCCGAGCGAAGCGTTGATACCCGAGATGGGCAAAAACATTGTCTACCTGAGTAAGAACGGGGTAGCCGAGCCTGCAGAAGTTCTTATCGGGCTGCGTACCGAAAGCCATGTGCAGGTGCTCGAGGGCGTACAGCCGGGCGACACGTTAATTACTACCGGTGTGATGCAGCTTCGCACCGGTATGCCTGTTATTATTGATAATCTGAATTAAATCCCTCTATGGCAAATATATCGGAAACCAGTATAAACCGGCCGGTACTTTCGACAGTAATGATGCTTGTCATCCTGCTGTTCGGTATGATCGGTTATAAATTTCTGGGGGTACGTGAGTTCCCCAGTGTAGACCAGCCCATTATTTCGGTCAATGTTTCTTATCCGGGGGTGAATGCGGAAGTTATTATGAACCAGATAACCGAACCGTTGGAGCAAAACATTAACGGTATTCCCGGTATCCGTTCGCTGAGCAGCGTCAGTAGCCAGGGTAGCAGCCGTATTACCGTCGAGTTCGAACTGTCGGTCGATATGGAGACGGCGGCGAATGACGTGCGCGACAAAGTGTCGCGTGCACAGCGTTACCTGCCGCGCGATTGCGACCCGCCTACCGTTTCGAAAGCGGATGCCGACGCCAGCCCTATCATGCAGATCGGTATACAGAGTAGCCGCCGCTCGTTGATGGACTTGAGTGAGATTGCAGAACTTACGGTGAAAGAACGCCTGCAAACCATCTCGAATGTGAGCGGTGTAGACATCTGGGGGCAGAAACGTTACTCCATGCGCCTGTGGCTCGACCCGATCCGCATGGCAGGCTACGGTGTTACCCCTCTGGATGTAAAGAATGCCGTAGATGTTGAAAACGTGGAGCTGCCTTCCGGTAGTATCGAAGGTAACACGATCGACCTGTCCATCCGTACATTGGGTTTGATGCATACGGCGAAAGAATTTGACGATCTTATTATTAAAAAGGATGGCGACAACATCGTCCGTTTCAAGGATGTGGGCCGCGCCGAGCTGGCGCCCGAAGACCTGCGCAGTATTATGCGTAAGAACGGCGAGCCGCTGGTTGTCTGCGTCCTCATTCCCCAGCCCGGTGCCAACCATATTGAAATTGCCGATGAAGCATACAACCGTATCGAGCAGCTGAAGAAAGACTTGCCCGAAGACGTCACCATCGAAATGGTGTATGATAATACCTGCTTTATCCGCGCCTCTATTGCCGAGGTGGAAGAAATCATCTATGTGGCATTTGCCCTGGTGATACTTATCATCTTCCTGTTCCTGCGCGACTGGCGTGTGACGTTGGTGCCTTGCGTGGTTATCCCCGTATCGTTGGTCGGCGCTTTCTTCGTGATGTATATTTCGGGCTTCTCCATTAATGTGTTGACCATGTTGGCGGTGGTTCTTTCCGTCGGACTGGTGGTCGACGATGCGATTGTGGTCGCCGAGAATATATATGTCCGGATCGAGAAAGGAATGAGCCCGAAAGAGGCGGGTATCGAAGGCTCGAAAGAGATTTTCTTCGCGGTTGTATCTACTACGATCACGTTGATTTCGGTATTCCTCCCGATTGTATTTATGGAAGGGATGACCGGGCGTCTGTTTAAGGAATTCAGTATCGTGATTGCCGGTTCGGTAGCGATCTCTTCGTTTGTAGCCCTTACTTTTACGCCGATGCTGGCAACCAAGCTGTTGCGCAGGCGTGAAAAGAAAAGCTGGTTCTATGTGAAGACCGAGCCTTTCTTTGAAGGGTTGAATTCGGTTTACTCGCGTTCGCTCAATTATTTCCTGAATCATAAATGGGCAGCCATTCCCATAGTCGTGATCCTGTTCGGATCGATTGGTTATTTCTGGAGCACGATCCGCTCCGAATTGTCGCCGCTCGAAGACCGCTCGTCTATCTCGATCAATATGCGTGCCCAGGAAGGGTCCACATTCGAGTTTATACGCGATTATGCCGACCGTATTGCCGAGTTGGCCGACTCTATCGCTCCCGAACGCAAGTTCCTGACGAACCGTTCCTGGAGTGGCGGCGGATTTATCAGTGTTATCCTGCCGGACATTAAAGACCGCGAACGTTCGCAGATGGAAATAGCCGAACAACTGTCGGCTGCGGTACGTAAAGAGACCAAAGCGCGTGCATTCGTCCAGCAGCAGTCCACTTTTGGCGGACGTCGTGGCGGTATGCCGGTACAATATGTATTGCAAGCGCCCAGCCTGGAGAAACTGGCGGAACACCTGCCTGCTTTTATGCAGAAGGTAACCGAAAGCCCCGTCTTCCAGATGGCCGACGTGAACCTGAAGTTTACGAAGCCGGAAACCCGTATCGAGATCAACCGCGATAAGGCTTCTTCTCTCGGAGTAAGCACCCGCAATATCACCCAGACCTTGCAATATGCATTAAGCGGACAGCGTATGGGCTATTTCTATATGAACGGCAGACAATACCAGATATTAGGCGAAATCAACCGTCAGCAGCGCAACACGCCGCTCGACCTGAAGTCGATCTACATTCGTAGCGATAACGGCGAAATGATCCAGTTGGACAACCTCGTCACGCTGTTGGAAGACGTTGCCCCGCCACAGTTGTACCGTTACAACCGTTTCGTTTCCGCTACCGTCTCCAGCGGTCTGAACAAAGGATACACGATTGGCGACGGTCTGAACGAAATGGACCGTATCGCAGCCGAGACATTAGACGGCAGTTTCCATACCGCCCTCGACGGCGAGTCGAAAGAGTTCCGCGAAAGTTCTTCCAGCCTGATGTTTGCCATGATTCTCGCCCTGTTAATGATCTATCTGGTGCTGGCGGCACAGTTCGAGAGCTTTAAAGACCCGTTCGTTGTTATGTTTACCGTACCTTTGGCTATTGCCGGTGCGTTGATGTTTATGAGTTATTCGGGTATCACGATGAATATATTCAGTCAGATCGGTATCATCATGTTGATCGGACTTGTGGCGAAGAATGGTATTTTGATTGTCGAGTTTGCCAATCAAAGGCAGGAGGCCGGGCTTAGCCTGCCTGAGGCGATTCGTTCGGCCGCAACCCAGCGTCTGCGTCCTATTTTGATGACCAGTGTTTCTACGGTCCTCGGCTTGGTGCCGCTGGTGTATGCCTCGGGCGAAGGAGCGCAGGGGCGCGTGGCGATGGGAGTTGCCGTAGTAGGCGGTATGCTGGTGTCTACTTTGCTGACGTTGTTTATCGTCCCGGCTATGTATAGTTTTATCTCAACAGACAGAGCAAAAAAGATATGAAAAGATTGATGATAATGATATTGGCTGTATCGGCGGCTTTCGGTGTAAAGGCACAGGAGGAGGTATACAGCCTGAAACAATGTATTGAAACAGGGTTGGAACGCAATTATTCCATTCGTATTATCCGCAACGAGCAACTGATCAGTGATAACAACGCCACGCCGGGTAATGCCGGCTACCTGCCGACGGTGGATATGAGCGGCGGCTTTAGCGGTTCGATCAACAACAACAAGAATAAGTTGACCGACGGCACGACCGAAAAGACAAATGGCGTAAACAGCGAGACAGGCGACATCGGGCTGAACGTAAACTGGACGGTTTTCGACGGTTTCGGCATCCAGGCGAAGTACGACCGGCTGAAAGAACTGAAACGTATGGGCGAACTCAATACCCGCCTGACTATTGAAGACTTTGTTGCCACCTTATCGGGCGAATACTATAACCTTATCCGGCAGAAAATACGTTTGCGCAACCTGCGTTCGTCACTGGACCTCTCCCGCGAGCGTGTCCGTATTGCTGAAGAACGTTATCACATCGGTTCGGGTTCGCGTCTCGACCTGCAACAGGCGCAGGTCGACTTTAATGCCGACAGCTCGAACGTCTTGAACCAGTTGCAGGTGGTCCATACCTCGCGCATCAACCTCAACGAACTGATGGCACTCGATAATATCGACGAAACGATCGCCCTGAAAGACTCTGTCATCCGTCCGAACGTGTTCCTCGATGAGATCGACTTATGGCAAAACACACTTGCTTCGAACGCCTCCCTGCTCATAGCCCAGAAGAACCAGATGCTTTCGGAGATAGATTATAAGAAGGTAAAAAGCCGCAACTATCCATACGTGAAGCTCAACGCCGGCTATGGCTACACCGCCAACTGGTACGAAGTGGGTGCCACCGACCTGCAACAGCGTCTCGGACTCAATTACGGTCTGACAATCGGACTGAATATCTTCGATGGATTCAACCGCCGCCGCGAACGCCGCAACGCCCGCATCCAAATAGAGAACAGCCAGTTGAAAATGCAGGAACTCGAACTCAGCTTGCGTGCCGACATGAGCAATTTGTGGATGGCTTACCAAAACAACCTCGACCTGTGGAGCCTCGAGAAAGAGAACCTAATCGTTGCCCAGGAAAACCACCGTATCGCTATCGACCGCTACAAGCTGGGCGAACTTTCCGGTATCGAACTGCGTGAGGCACAGATCAGTCTGCTCGAAGCCGAGGAACGTCAATCTATTGCCGAGTATTCCACGAAACTTTGCGAGATCTCCCTCCTGTAATTAAGCGGGCAGATACTTACCTACGTGGCTCCCGACCCGGATAAGGCGAGTTTCTAATACATTTTTTCTCTCATCGGATAGGGGTATTCTCTGAAATCTTGTCTATGGAATAGATACTAACAGTAAGAAAGATGAAGAAAAAATACCCCGCAAACCTGTTTGCCTGCGTTATCTTGATTGTGATGATGACCGTTTGCCTGTCGCCCCTCCGGGCGCAGAAAAGCGGTATGGATAAAACTGAGAAGGTGACACTTTCCATGTCAAAGGCTTCTGTCCGGGAAATACTGGATGAAATACAGAAGCAAACCGGTGTCACCTTTTCTTACGAATCCTCTTTATTGAACGAGTTTCCGAAAATCACTTTCCGTGCGGATGATGAAGCATTACCGGACTGCCTGAAACGCCTTTTCGCGGATCTGCCGGTGGTCTATAAGAGGACGGGGAAGGTGATTATTCTGAAACGTAAACCTAAGCAAGTAACGATCAGTGGTTTCGTGCGTGATAAACGCTCTGCGGAATCCCTGATCGGGGCTTCGGTTTATGAAACGGACAGCCACACAGGCACTGCCTCCAATAACTTCGGATTTTTCAGCCTTACGTTGCCTGCGGGAGATATTCTCCTTTATGCCTCTTATGTCGGTTATGGTAGCAAAAGCTATCGACTTCCCAGCCTGGATCGTGATACGGTATTAACGGTCAGCCTCGAGCCTTCCGCATCCTTGCAGGAGATTGTTGTAACGGGAAATAACGTAGGCAAGCAATCCCTTTTAAGCACCCAGATGGGAGCTCTCGAAATAAACCAGCAGACTATCCGCGCTACCCCTACCATGTTCGGCGAAGCCGATATCATTAAAACCCTTCAACTCACCCCCGGCGTATCTTCGGGTACGGAGGGCACTGCCGGCATGTATGTGCGTGGTGGCAATGTCGACGAAAACCTTTTTCTGGTCGACGGCAATCCGGTTTACCAGGTCAATCATATCGGAGGTGTCTTTTCCGCTTTCAATCCGGAAGCGGTCAGCGGTATGGACTTCTTTAAATCCGGTTTTCCGTCGCGTTATGGCGGACGGCTTTCATCGGTAGTCGACGTGCATACCAAAGAAGGGAATATGAAGGAATATCATGGTAGTGCGACGCTCGGGCTGATTTCGGGCAACCTTAATCTGGAGGGGCCTATTGTGAAAGACCGCACCTCGTTCAATATCTCTTTGCGCCGCACCTGGCTCGACGTGCTGACTGCCCCGGCTCTTGCTATTGTAAATAGAGTAACGAAGAAACAAGGCGACCGAACACGTGCTCGTTATGCCTTTCACGATCTTAATCTAAAGGTAAATCATATTTTCAACGACCGTAGCCGCGACTATATCAGCCTTTATAATGGAAATGATGTTTTGAAAATTGGCACAACTGAATTTCCCTGGGAAGGACAGACCGAATCTTATAACCTGGATAACGATGTCTCCCTCCGTTGGGGTAATATCATGGCTACGGCGGGCTGGACGTATGTTTTCAGCAATCGTCTTTTCGGCAAAGTATCAGGCGTGTTTACCCGCTATCATTCTAAATTAACAAATACGGAACACAACGTATATGGTAAAGAGGGGGAGGAAGGTTACTCCGAGAACTTTCAGGAAAGTGCCACCAATACCGGTATCATGGATTTGGGCATGCGTACTTCTTTCGATTATCTGCCTGCTTCTTCCCATCACATCCGTTTCGGGGGCGATTACCTGGTGCACCGCTTCCGTCCCGAATATAACCGCTTCGTTTCCAGTGATAAGAGTTCCGGTTCGTCGGTGGAGCTTGGTAAAGAGTTTACCAACGATTTGCTGTGGGGACACGAAGCCGGAGTATTTGCCGAAGACGATTGGTCGATCTCGAAGGCTGTGCGGCTGAATGCCGGTCTGCGCCTGAGCCTGTTCAGTATACAGGAGAAAACCTACACCGGCCTCGAACCGCGCCTTTCTTTGCGTTGGCTGCTTAGCGACGACCTGAGTTTTAAGGCTTCTTATTCGCGAATGAACCAATATGTGCACCTGATCAGCAATAGTTTTATCAGTTTGCCCACAGATGCCTGGATGCCTGTCACCCGCAAACTCAAACCGTTGGTCAGCGACCAGCTTTCAGCCGGTTTTTACTATCAATTAAATAAAATGATTATCCGCATAATGTCCTATTATAAATTCTGGATTTGAAGTC
>JAJPZM010000224.1 GCA_021204335.1 Parabacteroides sp.
CAGCTTGTGTTCTGTGTCATTATTGCATGCTGCCAGCAGGATGGCAACAACGGCGATTATCCAGTATTTCATTGTATTCATATTTATTTTTAGACATAAGAACAAAAGAACATATTATTATAATAAACCTTTTGTGCTCGGTAATTCGTATTTATAGATATCGCGGCGTATCGCCATTTTTATGGAACGTGCCAATGCCTTGAAGATTCCTTCTATCTTATGGTGCTCGTTGGTGCCTTCCGCTTTAATGTTCAGATTCATGCGGGCGGCATCACTCAGGCTCTTGAAGAAATGAAGGAACATTTCGGTAGGCATGTCGCCCACCTTTTCACGATGAAACTCGGCGCCCCAGACCAGCCAGGGACGGCTGCCAAAGTCGAGTGCCACGCTACACAGGCAATCGTCCATCGGCAGGCAATAACCGTATCGCTCGATGCCCCGTTTGTCGCCCAGGGCTTTGAGCAGGGCTTCGCCGAGGGCAATGGCGGTATCTTCGATGGTGTGATGTTCGTCCACTTCGAGGTCGCCTTTTACATGTATAACCAAATCGACACCTGAATGTTTTCCAATCTGGTCGAGCATGTGATCAAAAAAGCCCAGGCCGGTTGAGATGTCGGTCTTTCCGTTTCCGTCGAGGTTGACTTCGACATAGATGTCTGTTTCTTTTGTCGTACGCTGTACGACGGCACGGCGTTCACCGGCAAAAAGGTATTCGGTGACCTTGTCCCAATCATCGGAAATCAGAACGGGCGACAGGGCGGGATTTTCCGCCAGCAGCTTTGCCGCTTCTTCGTCGGAAGGACGTAGCCAGATGCCTTTGGCACCCAGGTTGGCGGCCAGTTGCATATCCGTCAGACGGTCGCCGACGACGTAGCTGTTTGCCAGGTCGTATTCGCCGCTCAGGTAGTGTCCCATCATACCCGTACGCGGCTTGCGGTTGGGCGAGTTATCTTCGGAGAACGAGCGGTCGATCAGGATATCGTCGAAGACAATCCCCTCGCCTTCCAGGGCTTTCAGCATCTTGTTGTGTGCCGGCCAGAAAGTATCTTCGGGGAAAGAAAGCGTACCCAGTCCGTCCTGGTTGGTGACCATGACAAATTCAAAATCCAGCTGCTTGCGGATGAAATACAGGTTGCGGAAAACTTTGGGATAGAACTCCAGTTTTTCCAGGCTATCCAGCTGATAGTCTACCGGCGGTTCTATCACCAACGTTCCGTCTCTGTCTATAAAGAGGGCTCTTTTCATGCTTATGAGTTACTGTTTAATGCTTCGAGTAATGCGTCGTTTTCTTCGGGCGTGCCGACGGTGATACGCAGGCAACCCTGGCACAAAGTTACATTATTTCTGTTACGTACAATCACGCCTTTCCGAACTAACCGGTTATATACGATATCCGCTTTGCTTACTTCGACCAGGAAGAAGTTGGCATCCGTGGGATAAACCTTATGAATAATGGGCACTGCTTCCAACGCTTCTTGC
Organism: Parabacteroides sp.; assembly: GCA_021204335.1. Taxonomy (GTDB): domain Bacteria; phylum Bacteroidota; class Bacteroidia; order Bacteroidales; family Tannerellaceae; genus Parabacteroides. The sequence goes on from JAJPZM010000224.1 coordinate 1,480, forward strand.
ATACGGATCCGTTCGGACAGGATGCTGCGGAGTTGCTTTAACATTTCCGTCTCGTTATTCAACATCTCCAAGGCATGTTGCTGGGTCAGCATATTGACATTATACGGATATTTGATCTTGTTCAGGATGCCGATTATTTCGGGCGAAGCAAAAGCCATTCCCAGACGAAGTCCGGCGGCGCCCCAGGCTTTCGACATGGTTTGCAGGATGACCAGGTTCGAGAACTTAGCCAATTCCGGCAGGAAAGAAGGTTCGGACGAGAAGTCGATATAGGCCTCATCGAGCACGACCAGCCCTTCGAAATTCTCTATAATCTTATATATCTCGTTTCTATCCAGGCTGTTGCCCGTCGGGTTGTTGGGTGAACAAAGGAAGATGATCTTTACCCATTCGTCCACCTCGTCCAGTACCTTATCGGCATTCAGCGCGAAGTCTTTCGACAAAGTCACCTTTCTGAACTCCACATCATTTACATTGGCTGCCACTTCATACATTCCGTAGGTAGGCGCGATGCTGACAATGCAATCGACAGCCGGGTCGCAGAAGGCGCGAATCAACAAATCGATCGGCTCGTCGCTACCGTTTCCCAGGAAGATGGAACGGCGGTCTACGTCTTTCAACTCGGCAATGCGGTCTTTCAACTCCCATTGCAAAGGGTCGGGATAGCGGTTGTAAGGTTCGTTATACGGATTTTCGTTGGCATCCAGAAAAACGGATGCGCTTCTATGAAACTCGTCTCTTGCTGAAGAATAGGGTTTCATCTCCCACACATTGGGTCTTACGAGGTCTTTTAAGTTCATCATAGTATATTCAATCTTGTAGTTACTGCATTACGGTGGGCATCCAGTTGTTCGTTGCCGGCCATTACCTGGATGGTGCCACCTAAATTCTTTATTCCTTCTGCCGTGATTTCCTGGAAGGTTATCTTCTTGATAAAGCTGTCCAGGTTGACGCCGCTATAAGCTTTGGCATAACCGTTGGTAGGTAGCGTATGGTTCGTGCCCGAAGCATAATCGCCGGCACTTTCGGGCGTATAAGGGCCCATAAAGACACTGCCGGCATTTTCGATTTGGGCGGCGATATACACATAATTGGCCGTCTGGATAATCAGATGCTCGGGGGCGTACATGTTGGTAAAGTCGATCACTTCCTGCTCGGTGACAAGGACGATGATACGGCTGTGTTCCAATGCTTTTTCCGTAATCTCCTTGCGGGGCAAAACGGATAACTGCTGCCGGATTGCTTCCATCACCGGAGTCACGATTTCTTCGCTGGTGGTGACAAGCATTGCCTGGCTGTCGACGCCATGTTCAGCCTGTGAGAGGAAATCGGCGGCGATAAAGGCGGGCGTGGCGGTTCCGTCGGCTATGACTTCCACTTCGGAAGGGCCGGCGGGCATGTCGATGGCTACGTCTTTCAGGCTGACAAGCTGCTTGGCTGCCGTTACGTATTGATTGCCGGGGCCGAATATCTTGTAGACTTTGGGCACTGACTCCGTACCGTAGGCCATAGCGGCGATTGCCTGTATGCCACCGGCTTTAAAGATTTTGCTTACACCGGCTGTTTCGGCGGCGAAAAGGATAGCGGGGTGCACTTTCCCCTCTTTGTTTGGCGGGGTGCAGAGGACAATCTCCTTGCATCCGGCGATATGGGCAGGAACCGCCAGCATGAGAACCGTAGAGAATAGCGGAGCCGTTCCGCCCGGAATATACAACCCGACTTTCTCGATGGCAACGGCTTTTTGCCAGCAGGTGACGCCGGGAGTCGTTTCCACTTTCTGCCCGGTGAAGCGCTGGGAAGCATGGAACTTTTCGATATTATCTTTAGCGTTACGAATGACCTGTTTCAGTTCTTCCGAAACAAGCGCATGGGCTTCCTGTATCTCTGCTTCCGAAACTTGAAGCTCGGGCAATGTTACCTTGTCGAACTTTTCTTCATACCATTTGACGGCGACATCACCTTCTTTTCGCACTTCATCCAATACGGTGCGCACCGTATCAAACAAAGTCGTCACGTCCAATGCCGGACGCTTGGCAAGAGAGGGCCAATCCTCTCTTACCGGATATTTGATTACTTCCATATCTTACAATATCATCTTTTCAATCGGGATAACCAGAATACCTTCGGCTCCCAGGGATTTTAACTTACCAATGATTTCCCAGAAATGTTTCTCGGCGATAACGGACTGGATGGAAACCCAATCGCCGTTAGCCAACGGGGTGACTGTCGGGCTTTTCATACCGGGCAAGACTTCGATGATTTCATCCAGCTTGTCTTTCGGAGCGTTCAGCAGTACATACTTTTTACCTTCCGCCACCTGGATGGCTTCGAAACGGAACAGGAGCTCGTCGAGGATGGCCAGCTTCTCGTCCGACAGGTCGTTGTTGGCAATCAGAAGGGCTTCGCTCTGCATGATTACTTCCACTTCCTTTAACTGGTTGCTCACCAATGTGCTTCCTGAACTTACAATATCGAAAATGGCATCTGCCAGACCGATACCCGGAGCTATCTCTACCGAGCCGCTGATAACGTGCATATCGGCCTTTACACCTTTTTCTTCCAGATAGGCTTTCAGTATTCCGGGATAAGAAGTAGCGATTGTCTTGCCTTCGAACCATTCCACCCCCTGGTAATCTTCATCTTTGGGAATAGCCAGCGACAAACGGCATTTGCTGAACCCAAGGCGTTTCACCAGGCGGGCTTCCGCTCCTTTCTCTATATATTCGTTTTCTCCAACAATACCGATATCGGCAACACCATTGGCAACAGACTGAAGAATATCATCGTCGCGCAGGAACAACACTTCTACCGGAAACCCTTTTGCCGATAAGAGCAAAATGCGTTTACCCCGGTTCAGTTTGATACCTGCTTCTTCCAATAATAGCATTGTTTCGTCGTATAAACGACCTTTCGATTGTACTGCAATTCGTAACATGTTTATTTTGTTTTAATAATTATATACTTGTGCCATAAACAAAATAAGGCTTACCGAACAACGGCAAGCCTTATTTCATATATTATGCGTATCTACACACCACACAGCCCACCGAACTAACGCCCGTTGTAATGATGATGGTGATGATGTGATACTCTACTTTTCATTTGTTATTTTATTGACGCCACAAAGTTACAATAATAATTGAATTGGCAAATAAATCTATCAAAAGATTAGCAAATAAGCCCATTATTTTCTTACGAAGCCAGTTTGATGCCAATAATTCCGCATACAACCAGCAGGGCAGAAAGGATACGCCAGAGACCTGCCGAGTCGCCGAAAATAAAGATGCCGATAAGTAATGTTCCTACGGCGCCTATTCCCGTCCACACCACATAAGCCGTTCCGATCGGTATCGTCCGTTGCGCCAGATACAAAAAGTAACCGCTCAGGGCCATCGATATGACGGCAATCGAGAGATAAAGGAAACGCGCTCCCGTTGTCTGTGCCAGCTTCATGCCGACAGGCCAGCCCATTTCAAAGAGACCGCCTAATAATAAATAAATCCATCCCATAATTCATTAATGTTTTATTCGATATAAATGGTCGGCTTGCTGCCGTATTTTGTTTGCCAGCATAGGCGGATAATCCGGATGCGCCGCAAAGAAGGCATCGACTTCTTCCCTCGCCGCGGGCGAAGTATGTCCGGATAACAGAGCACGTACCCAGGCAGTCGGGAAAAAGATATCTCCCGTCCGCTGCACTTCCTGCATTTTTTCCAGAGCCGGACGGATATAAGCAACCGCTTCTTCCTGCCGCGACCGATGATTCAGGTTTGCCAAGGCTGCCGAAGCCCAGGGCTCGACGCGGCGATTTTCGGCAATCAGCAAAGAGGTAAACACGCTGTCGCGCACTTCCTTACGCGGGGAGACAGAAGGAGATATAAATGCATACTCACGCTTCCGGTCGGGGTTCGTAATACGCGATTGCTGTATATTAACTATTTCGTCTGCCTGTTCGGGCAAACGAAGCGCTAGCGTATAAGACATACTGATATAATCGTTTTCGCTCAACGAGCATCCTGCCGGCGCCTGTTCCTTTTTCCAAAGTTCATACAGGCGCGCCACTGCTTCCGGCGATTCGGCAACCGAGCGATACAAACGGAACGCCTGCAAGCGATGTTGCGGAACCGGCGAGGTCGATATGATTTCCCAAAGTTTCTTTTCCAAAGGCTCTGTATCGGTCAAAAATAAACGTTGACAATTGCCGATATATCCCAGAGCGGCAGAGAATAACAACGAGTTGTTTTCCTGCGGCAAATAGTTTAGCATCGCTTCCATATAAAATGCCGGATCCAGGGTCTGGTTCATCAGGTTTTCATATAAAGTAACCAAGAGGGAACCTCTCAACAACTCATTATCACAGGTCGGCAAGAACGTGGCACAAGCCTGTGCATCCGCTTCGTTCAGACGGAAAAAGCCATAGCCTTTCCCGTCGATATTCGGGATGACGAAACTACCCGCATCCGGGTGCATTTTTAATTCCTTTCGGAAGGAATTGGAATTTCTCCCGAGAGAAACGGAAATTTCCTTCGGATGCCCTGTTTTCGGGACAATCAGATAAGCGAGTTCCTGCGGCCAGTTCAGACCACGATTAAAGGGGTCGCTTTGGGTGACAACCAGGCTGTCGCCGACAATGGATGCGGCGATTTCGGGCATTCCTTTTTCGTTTACCCAGATATGGCTCCAAGTTGCCAGGTCGTCGTCGGTGTATTTATCCAGGATGCTGATTAGTCCGTCCCAGGTTGCATTGCCGTAGGCGTATGTTTTCAGATATTCCTGAATGCCTTTCCGGAAGGCGTCTTTTCCCATTTTCTTAATCAGCATTTCCAGAACGACCGGAGATTTGTCGTAAATGATATTGCCGTACACCAGTCCGGCATTGCTTAGGTTATCCAAATCCTGCTTGATTGGGTTGGCTCCGGCGGTACGGTCTTCGGAATATGCAGGCGGGATATAATCCTGCATAAAGTTCAGTGCGTGATTGACGTCGGGATACAGGGGCGTAACGATTTGGGAAGCGAAGTAGTTGGCAAACACCTCTTTCGTCCAGACATCGTCAAACCATTGCATCGTTACATAATCGCCAAACCACATGTGAGCCGTTTCATGGGCGATCAGGGCGCTACGGCTCAGTTGTTCGTTCAGTGTCGGGTTCTCATTGAGGAACATTCGGCGGTCGGTATAAAAAGTGGCGCCCGTATGCTCCATTCCGCCATATTGGAAGCCGGGAAGGATAATCAGATCATACTTGGCAAATGGATATGGGACGGCCGTATAATCTTCCAGCCATGCAAGGGCATCGAATACTTCGGAAGCAATCGCGGGGCATTGGGCAACTTTCTTCGGGTCTGTCTCCCGGTGGTAAACAGATATTTCCCGGCCGTCGCGGTTGTATGTCTCGCGGACGAACTTCCCAGCGGTGAATGCAAACAGATAGGTGCTCAATGGCTCGGTCTCATTGAAAGAGATGATTTTGCGTCCGGCAACGGAAACCGTATCTGTCGCCCCAATCGCCCCGTTTGAAACGGCCTGCCATTCAGCGGGGACTTCCAGCGTCAGGGTAAACAGCGACTTCATATCCGGCTGGTCGAAACAGGGAAAAGCTGTGCGTGCCCGGTCAGGAACCAGCAAGGTGTAAAGGAACTCGTCGCGCCGGTTTAAGGACTCGTCGGCCGGGATAAAATCAACGGTTACCTTATTTGTTCCGACTACGCTCCGTTCGGCAGGCAGGATAATGTGTTCGTTCTTTACTTCGTAAGGAACCGGCTGCCCGTTCAACAAGACCAAAGCGACTTGCGAGGCATCTCCCTGGAAGTCGATGATGATAGGTTGCTTTTCCTTTAATGACAACTGGATTTCGGCATTTCCTTTTATCGGCTCCTGTTTCGTCTCCGGAATGGAGAAAAACAGGTTATAACGGACTTGCCCGAAATGCTCTTTTCTGAACTGCGCCAGCTCGCGGCTTACTCCGGCTTCCTGCAAGACGGTGTCGCGCTGCTGCATTCCGCAAGCGGTCAGCAGGCCGATGGCAGTTGCTCCGGCAATTCCGCATATGGTTTGAATGTGTTCCATTTTCTTACTCTCTTAAATATTCGGCTATCGACATAAAGTTGCGTTCCAGAATATACATCTGCGACGCCATAAAAGTAAAAAATTCTCCCCAATCCTGCTTACGGTGGAAATCGATTCCTTCTTTGGCGGTGTAGATGCGGGCTACTTCTTTCCCGCTATCCCTTACGAAACAGATATCCCAGATAAGCCCTTCCGGGAAATCCTGTTCGAGTGTTTCCTTATACCAGGTAAGGCGTTCATACATTTCCAGGCGAAGCTCCTCGCTTTTATGATTCACCTCGAGGATGACGTATGCGCCGTTGCGGGTGGCGTCGAACTTCAGTTCCACGCCTTTCACCTTTGTATCATACAACGTCCATATTTTCTTCCGCCCTCTCAAGTTGGGCTGAACTTCACAAAAGGCGGCAAAGCTTTCCCAAAATTCCAGTTTCAAGGCTTTTAATTCGTCTTTACTATACATTATATATAGTAGTCTTTCCTATTATTTGTAAATATCTTTCTTTTTCACCCGGATCACTTCCCCATACGCTCCCAGTTTCTTCATGTCGATGCGCATCGAGTTGCCGACAACCACATAGACGACCGGCTTCGTACGGACGATATGGCGGTAGAAACGGACAATGTCTTTCATATCCATACCGGAAATATCGGCAAGCAGGTCTTCGCCCGGGTCGCTCTCGAAACCGTTTCGGCGGTAGTTGGCCACTTTCTCCGACAGGTCGCGGAACGAGGGATAATCGTTATTTACCTGATTGACGATGGATTGCCTGATGTTTGAAATATGTTCCGGCTTCTCCGGCATATCCTGTATCAGGTTATTCAGCACTTCCATCGCATCCAGCGTCTTATCGCTCTGCGTGGAAAGCATGGCGACAAACTCGCCAGCCTTTCCTTCCAACTTGTGGGGCGGCAATATATAACGGCCGTTCACGCGGTAAGCCAGCGAACGGAACTCGCGAATCTCCTGAAACATCAACGACGACATATCGCCCCCGAAATAAACTGAGAACAGGCGGGCAGCATGGCGCGACCACGCATCGTCCGTCACCTCTCCTTTCACATAGCCGTAAACGATACTTTGTGAAGCGGTCGGCATATCCACAAAGTAAACGAGCGGCTTGTCATATTTTTTCGCTTCCCGATAATAAGGAGCATTCTCGGCCGCAACCGTTATTTCATCCACCGGGATAGATGCCTTGATCTGTTCGGCTACCTTTTCCATCGGCAAGGTTCCGCAATAATGCATGTCGCATTCCATGCGCCGAACCCGGTCGAACAGCGAGAGCAAGTCTTTTCCTTTCAGTTTCTTTACTTCAGACAGCGAGAGTTTTTTCAGATATCTCGACTGGTCGCCATACTTCACCTTTTCCAGCAAGACATTGGCGATGTTATCGCTCGATTCAAAGAAGGCTTTCTCCGTTACCCTTGCATCGTTTACCACCTGGCGGATTTGTTTTTCATCAGCCTTTGCATGTCGCAGAAAATCGCCCACCAGACGAAGCGTTTCATCGAAATGGTTGTCGAAACCGGTTATGCGCACATAGAAATGAGTATCGGTCGCTTCAAAAACAATGGTGCTGCCCAATACCTGCAACTGCGTGCGGAAATCGTGGAACGACTGCGAGTCGGTACCCAGAAATTGAAGATAATTAGCCAGATGCGACAGCTCCGGCTGTTCCAATACCCCAATCTGGTAACTCAGGTAAAGCGTGAATATATCCGTAACCGGATTGGCGGTTGTATATAAAGTAGCCAACGGATTCAGTTGCATGGTCTGCATATCTTTCTTGAAGTCGATGAAACGCGGCTTCAACTCCGCTATCGGAATCGAATCCAGATGCCGGGCATAAGCGGAAGAAGCTTCCGAGTTTTTCGGTACAATCGGGTTGAAATCGGGTTTCTGCAAATTATCCTTCGGGTATTTGCCGGTCTTTTTCGTTACACACAGATAGTTTTCGCTGAAATATTTGCGGGCAACGCGAACGACATCTTCTTTTGTCAATGAATCGATTTTCGATACTTCCTGCAAATAATCGTCCCAGCTTTTGCCCTGCGAGAACAACGACATCATGATGCGGGCACGCGAATCGATGTTTTCGAGGTTAGAAGCGTATTTCCAGCGTTGTTCCTGTTTTAGGCTGTTGAACAACTCGTCGCTGAAATCGCCGGCTTTCACCCGGTTTATTTCTTTCCATACCATCTTTTCCGCTCCCCGGTTCGTCTGAAACATCAGTTTGGGGATAATGGCAACCGCCAGTATGCCTGCTTCGTTCATGCTTTCGTTCATTGCCATCGAACCCATGATCTTCCGCTCGACCATCAATTTATCCAGAAAGCCCGTTCCATTGGCATTATTCAACATATTAACGGCAATGGCAAGCGCCACCTGGTCTTCATGATTGGCGGGGACGCCACGAAAGCCCAATCCCATCGCTTTCACCAGGGGAACCGGAAACTTAACGACCATCTTTTCCTTACCTTTGAACGGCGGAAGCGGAACAACCTCTTTCTTCGGCACTTCTCCCGACCGGATACGCGAAAACGTCTTTTCCAAAATCGGCAATACGGCTTCCGTATCAAAATCGCCACTCAAAATCAGTGCCATATTGGATGCCACATAATATTCTTCAAAGAACTTGCGCATCTCCGTCAGACGCGGATTCTTTAGGTTCTTCGTGCTTCCAATAATCGGATAGGCATACGGATGCGGAGCGAAATAGCGGGCAAGCAACCTGTCCATAACAGGGCCGCCTATAAAATCGCCATACATATTCTTTTCCTCGTACACCGTTTCCAGTTCGCTCTGGAAAAGGCGGAAGACAGGATTCAGCAACCGTTCGCTGTTTATCTCCGCCCATTGCGCCATATATTGCGGCGAAAAGGTATTGAAATAGATTGTCGCATCGTAGCTGGTGGCTGCATTCAATCCCGAACCTCCATACCTGGAAATCAACCGGTTGAATTCATTCGGAATCACATAATCGGAAGATTCTATGCTCAATTCGTTTATCTCTTTCTGGATACGGGCACGCTCGGCTTCATCTTCCGTAGCAGCCAGTTCATCGTATTTGACAGTGATTGAATCGAGCAGTACTTTTTCAGCTTCGTAATCGATTGTCCCAATCTTGTCGGTTCCCTTAAACATCATGTGCTCGAAATAATGGGCGATACCGGTATCCGGACAATCCTTCGCTCCTGCTTTTACAACAACAGCTCCGAATATTTTAGGTTGGCTATGGTCTTCGTTCAGCCAGACGGTCAAACCGTTTTCCAGTTTTATTTCCTTTACTTCAAGCGCTTTTGTGTTCTGAGCAGCCAACAGATTGGTACAACTTGCAAATAATATCATCATAAACAATGTTTTCATGGATCTTCCGCCACATTTACATAACAGGGAGCAAAGATACCAGATTCTAGCGAATAAACGGTATGCCGGGAACATCATTCTTATTAACCGATCATCTCAATAATCTGTTGGGGTGTCATGATTAATATATTTTCACATCCATGCACAGGTATTCGTTTGAGGAAAAGTACCGGAACAATCTCCCTTTCTTTAAGCAATGGTAGTTTACGGGCTTTCCTTATCAATTCATGCAGGAGCCTGTCCGTATCTTCCCCTTCCGTCCATTTACACTCCCCTACCAACAGCTTTTTGCCATCCATACTCTCTGCCACCACATCCAGTTCGATAGCTTCTTCCCTGGACACGTTGCCCCACCATCTTCCAGCCAGATTGTATATATCGCCACCTATCAGACCACCACTGACAGCCTGACGGCACAACTTTTCCCACCAAACAGATACATACCTTGAAAATTGAGACTGGATAGCACTCATTACCATTTCGGCACGCCCCAACTCGATTAAAGAACGATTAGGGACAACAAAATGAAAATAGAAATCCATAAACGAATCACTTACCTTATACAGACTCTTCTTGCTGTTCTTCGGGTTCTCACCAAAAGGTATTTCCCTTTCGATAAAATCCAACTGACGCAGTTTCTCTAGCGGACCGGACAGGTGAGTAGCCGGTTTCTCCAGTCGTGCGGCAATTTCCGACAGCCGGTTGGCACCGCTTCCAATAACGGACAGCAAAGTCGAAGCTTGAATGACATCCCGCATATCATCCATAAACAAGCGAATCGGCTCCTCGTATAAAGTGCCTAGCGGATTGAGTATATTATAAGCAATTGATTCTTTCAGGTTCTCATCTTGCAGGCGAAGTTCCCAATAACGGGGAACACCGCCCCATACGGCAAATTCCTCCACCGCACTTATCGCGTCCGAGCGGAGTACCTCTTGCAGGTATTTGATGTGTATAGGAGAAAGTTTCAATATCTGATCCGCACGTCCATACAAAGGGGCACTGCCATCCAATATCAATCCCTGCATCAGTTGCTGGGAAGAACCGCAGATAATCAGGTTATATTTCAGACTATGGGAATCGAGCAGTTTCTGCAACAGGGCGGGAAGCTCGGGTGAACTTTTAACCAAGTAAGGAAATTCATCCAGACAGAGGGTAAAACGCTCTTGTGTTCGATGGTTAAGAGCCGTCAACAAGGCTTGCCAATTAGGATAGACAACCTTGTCAAAATCTACGAGTGTCATGCCAATCTCTTTCGCCAGCAGACTGATTTGGTGGGCACGTTCCGTTTAATCGGCCATATAATATACGTCACCCGGTGTCAATACCTTTTTGATCAGGGTAGATTTACCTAGTCGGCGTCTACCATATATCACGATAAACGAAGCCTTATCACTATTCAGCGTTTTGATAAGACGTTTTTGTTCTTCTATTCTGTCTACAAATTCCATAGCTTCAACTATTACGTGATACAAAAATAATGTTTCTACTCCATAATAACAAGCAGGCCGAACATTTTATCATTTACGGTGTACCGGAAACATCATTCTTCTCCCGATTGTTGTAAATGCCTATAAATGAATTATACTTAATACTTAGAATTAAATATCATTACATGATGGATCAAAAAAAACAAGACAAATGGGAAGATCGATCTGGCAAACTATGTGCCTGCGATTATCGATCAACTCCGGAAAGAAAAAAACATTCGGCCGTGCATACATATACGGCTACGTTGAACTCTTTTACTGCGTTTTCCGATGGTAAAGGGGATGTTATGCCGACAGAGCAGGTCTTCACACCCGGCGTACTGAAAGAATACCAGGACTGGATGCGGCAAAAGGGGGCGAGTTGGAACACGGTGTCTACTTATATGCGTGTGCTGCGTGCCGTATACAACCGCCTGTCTCCACCCGGAAATGCCGGACATAACCCGAAGCTTTTCGACGGAGTTTATACGAAAGTCGAATCGAAAACCAAGCGTGCATTGACAGAAGGACAAATGCAAACGCTTTCGAATGCCGATTTCGACCTGTTGCCCGAAGATGTGAAATGCGTACTGGCCTGGTTCCTGCTGATGTTCATGTTTCGCGGAATGCCTTTCATCGATTTGGCTCATTTGCGCAAAAGCGATGTCAAAGGCCGGACAATCGTCTATTGCCGTCATAAGACAGGTAAGCAAATGGTGGTAAGTATTCCCCAGGAAGCGATAAAGTTGTTTGAACAGTTTACCGACAAGAACCCTGATTCCCCCTATCTCTTTCCAATCCTGAACGGACAGTTGAAAGACGAATGGAAACTGTATCGCTGTTATTTGGAAGCATTGCGCAATTTCAACAGGAAACTGGAAAAGATAGGCAAGCTTTTGCTTCCCGGCGTGAAGATCAGTTCATACACGGCGCGGCACACCTGGGCTACACTGTCTTATTATATGGGAACGGCTATCGGAATCATCAGTTAGGCACTCGGCCACTTCTCTGTCCGGGTGACGGAAACCTATCTGAAGCCATTCGAGAACAAGAAGATGGATGATGCAAACGATCTATTGATTCATCGAATTGTACAGTCCGAAAGCAGATATGTAATGAGTAGTGTTATAGGATAATTTTAAGAGGGGGATTACTTACCAAGTAACGGGATGTTTCGGGCGCAAAGTTGAAAATATTCCTTTACTTAACCAAATAAAAGTTCATATTTTTTACGTTAACCAGCATAAATCATACAAAACTGCATAAAAAAACGGGAAAAATCATATAAGCTCTGCTTCTGTCTTGGAAAAACATGCGAAGCCCTTATCCATCTTTGACACATCAAATACGGACAGCCATTTTATACGAAGGTGTCCTAAAAGGATGCCTTCTTTTTTGTTATGCGGCCAATTCATTATCCA
>JAJPZM010000048.1 GCA_021204335.1 Parabacteroides sp.
AAATTGTATTGAAGAGATTAGAAATATATTAAAAAGTATCTGATATTTAGCTGACTGAAGATGACAATCGGATGACAGGAATGTCAGATGGAAACCGGCCCCCTGGAAAAGGTATTTGTCGGTAAAGTTATCTTTATCTTTTTAACCTTGCCCAATGTCTTATAAACCGGATAAGCCCAGAAGTTGCGCAAACCGAATCCTCTGGCTCTTTCGGTAAACTGCCTGTTCAGTATGATCTCTTTCGTTGTAATGTCGAATACCACCACGTTGAGCGTTCCTCTGTTTTTGCCTTTATCCAATAATCCGGCGATGATAACGGCACCATAGCCTTTCGTATCTCCCGTATTCAGTTTGGCAAGCTGCCCGGCGATCTGTTGTTCCGACAAAGAGTAATTATCTTCCAGCGTGAACAAGCCGTCTTTTGTAATTCCGTCGATAAGACTGAGGGAAGGTTCCAGGTCGGTCTTTACTTTCGCATTGAACGCCTTTGCGGTATCATACTTCTTCGGTTCACGAAGGAAAAGATTGTTGATCCCGGTGAAGGCTTCCTTAAACTGGCTGAGCGTTTCATCAGCACCCAATACTTTGGCCTGAGAGAAATCGACACCGAAGAAAGTCAGTTCTTCGATCCCTTTCGAACTCTTATTGTCCTGTGCATTCACGAAAACCGCCAGCAACAAGAACATAAATACCATCATCTTTTTCATACGATTACATTTTAAATGAATATTAATTAGCGCAAATCTATAAATTAATTGCTTTCCTGCTCATCTGAGGCATCTGAATTTTAGCCACATAATCCGGAGAGGCAAACTGGATGGTTGGGGCAACCCGTACCTTTGAACGGAACAGGTCCTTGATTTGCTTGGCAAAAGCCTCCGTTTGCGTTTCACTTCCGACGCGGATCAGAATGTCGTCGGTTCCCAGATCGTTTGTGTACACTTCCACGACATAATTCCTTACGCCGGGAATATTGTCGAGGATGTCATACAAAGCAGGCGGGTAGAGGGTCGTGCCTTTGTACTTGATCATCTGGCCTTTGCGTCCCAATACGGAACTTAGCCGCACCGTATTGCGCCCGCAGGAACAGGGTTCCGTATAGTGATAACAGATATCGCCTGTCTTGAAGCGGAGCAAAGGCATTCCTCTTACTCCCAATGTAGTAATGGTCACTTCTCCGGCTTCCCCTTCCGCCACAGGCCGGTTCTTGTCGTCCAGGAACTCAACGATGATCAGTTCCGGTTGCAGATGTCCGCCCTGACAGGCCTCGCATTCGGTAAAGGAAGACTGTATCTCGGTCGAGGCATAGGTGGATTGCAATAAAGGCGTCTGCCATTTCTCATGGATGCGCCTGCCCAGGGTATTCAGGGTGAAATCGGGGTTGCGTAGGGCTTCGCCGATGCAAATAGCTTTCCGTATGGATGATTGATTATAATCGATCCCGTTTGCTTCCGCATACTCGATCAGTTTGATCAGGAAAGAAGGGACCACCATGCAATAGGTCGGGTGGATACGGTGGATCGTATCCCATTGCAGTTCCGGTATCCCATTGCCTACGCGAACCACGCCGGCTCCCAGCTCGCGGGCTCCCATATAGTAAGCCAGGCCCGCCATGAAACGCCGGTCGAGCGTAGTCATCAGCTGCATGATGTCCCGGCGGGTGCAACCTGCCGTCGTGAATGAAAGGTATTCGTTGTAAGACAGCCGGTCGAGGTCGCCGCCGGTCAGTACAAACGTAACCGGGTCGCCTAATGTGCCCGAAGTCGTCACATAATCGATTATCTCCGCTTTATCGACACAAATGAAATCGTCATTGTGCAGTTGCAGGTCCGTCTTTGTCGTAACCGGCAGTTGTTGCAGGTCTTCCAGCGTCCGGATATGGGATATGTCGATCCTTTCCTCTTTGAACATGCGCCGGTAAAAGGCGGAACGGTTATTCAAGTATTCCAGTTCTCCGGCGAGGCGGGATTCCTGATAGGCTTTTATCTCTGCAGGTGTTTTGAATTGTATAGCATTATACTTTTCCATATCGTTTATTTTTTTAATCTTTTCTTCCAACGCCATACGCTCCCCTTCTTTGGGTATTTCTTTTGTCAAGGCAGTTTGCCAGCAAGATTTCGCTTTATCTTCTGCCCCGAATGTATGAAAATAATCGCCTGCCAGTTGCCAGGCGTAGTAAAATTCGGGATTGGAAGCGATAAAGGCATCGGTTACCGCCTCGTCGAGAGGGGTATGGGCGCTGATGCTATGGCGAATGTCTTTTGCCAGTTTCTTATAGGTCAGTAACTGCTGATAAACCGGGCTATCCAGCAAGGTGTCTGCCGGCAACGAGAGGCTGTCCGTACGCAATTCTCCCGTTTCAGCGGGATGAGCGAATATCTTGTTCAAATCGTAAGCTACGTATTCGCCCGACTGTCAGGGAGCAGTCGACACCCACATCAACCGCTTGGCCGGTTCAAAGATCACCGAATGGTGGGCGATAAACTGGTGGATCGCTTTTTCATTGGTCAGGACGATTTCCTTTCCGCCTTTTCCGAAACGGTTGCGGAGCATGGCTGCGGCTTTCGAAGCATTTACCGGGATATTTTCGTTTAATAACTCGTTTAAACGGGCATAGCGGTAGGGGCTGTCGGATGTAGCTATATTTTCTTTATTGCGCGGATCCTCTTTGAAGGTATCCGACTGATAATGGTTTGTACAGATAATCCGGTCCGTATCGGAATGAAACAGGGCGATCTTGTCGGTCGATTTCTCTATGATGGCGGCTTTGCCGTCTTTCGCCGAACCGATCAGCAATGATTCTGCAACAAATGTCTTATGTTTACGGACAATGGCGTATGCCTCGTCGATGGTGGATGCATATTGCAGGATCTCACGTGCCAGCAAGGAAATCGGCATGGCTGCCGACACCGGCATTGTCGATTTTGCGGCGTTGATCGTTACCGTCAGTCCCGTTTCGTTCATGCCGGACAATACGCCGGTCATCCCCGCCCAGCCTACGGAAGCGAAACGGTATCCGTTGGCAGGCTGATAAAAAGAAACCAGTTTATTACAGGCGAAATCATCCCCTACATAAAAGTCGAAATTGCGGCCGATCAACAGGGTAGAGTTGGCACTTTCATTTCCCCAAACCCCGAAAGAACTGCAACCTACCAGCATATAATCCTGCATGGCATGCCCGATATCATGCGCGGCATGATAATTCAGCTGCCGTTCGTATGGAGTGCCGATTGCGTCGTATTCGTGGGAACAGGAAAGGGAGATACCGTAAATCTCCGTCCGGTACTCCTCCGGTATATACTCGCCCAGATTGCGGTTGAAAAGGATCAGGAAGAAACGCAGGAATTTCAGATAGCTGTCCGAAGGAATGATCTGGCGTATCTGGTCGACAAACACCTCCTCCTGGTAATGAAGCAGGTCTTCCGCCAGTCTGCCGAAAGCCACTCCGCGTTCGGCGGGATTACCCTGTAACGACATTTCCCATAACCCGCTTTTACTCCGGCGCAGGTGGTTCGGGCCGTAGGTGCGCAAACTGTCTGTCTTTACCAATGAGTAAGCCGGCAGTGTGTTCGTATCGATAACCGGCTGTTTCATATCCGCCGTCAGATAGAGGGCCGACAGGAAGATCAGCAACAGTCCGAAGACACTCACGAGAGAGAGGGCGGAATATTTTATTATCTTCTTTATTCTCATATCAGGCATCTCCTATTTTCCGTGCCAGGTATTCTGCGCCCAATAGTTCGGAACAAGTCAGCATAGAGGTCAATGTTACTCCCAAAGCACCATGTACATTCAGGTTCTGTCCGGTCAGAAACAGGTTCGGGATGCGTGTCCGGGTGGGGATTAACGTAGTCAGCGGATTGTTGTAATTCTTCATAATGCCATAAGCCGAGCCACCGGGAGTACCGGTATAATCGCGGTACGAAAGCGGGGTAGTCGTCACGATCCTTTCCGTATTTTGGGAAAGACCGGGGCAGTAGCGTTCGGCAAAAGCTATCAATTGCTATGCCTTGTTCTGTTTAAACTCCTCGTAACCGGCGCCGCGCCGGCCGGCAACCGTATTCTCCCAAGCCTGCACCTCCGGCATATACATGGGCGAGAGCAGGCAGATCACGTCCGCATATTCTTCAGATGCCGAAGACGCTTCCATGGAAACCATACAGGTGTTGATAGCGGTATCTTCGGGATGGCAGGTGTTATACCAGGCATCTTTATCGCCCAATAAAAAGAAGTTCCGGTTACTGTAACGGGTCGTACCTGGCTTTTGAAGCAGGTAAACGGAAAACAGTCCGTACGAATTAGGCAGATATTGCAAACGGGATAAGGTCGCTTTGCGTATAAGCGGCGATTTATCTAACAGGTTCAATGTATTGAAAGGATGCAGGGAAGATATGACATAACGGGCTTCCAGGCGCTCCGCCCGGTTGATCTCTACGGCATGTATTTCGTTTCCGGACAGGCAGAGTCCGGTTACTTCCGCCCCGGTCAGCACCGTACCTCCATGCTGCCGGATCACGTCCGCCATGGCGTCTGTCACCTGCATGCTGCCGTCTACAAAGCGCCAAGCACCCTGCAAATAGGAATTAATGATGATGGCATGATGGTAGAAGGTGGAAACCGACCGGTCGCCTCCGTAAAGCAATACGCTCCCTGACAAAACCTGTTGTAAGGTCCTGTCCGGAATAACCGTCTTGATCTGCTCCCAGGCGGAAATATAAAAGTTATCCATATTTCCGGAAGACAGCTTGCCTTTCCTCAATTGCTCCACACTGATAGAACGGCCGGCTGTATCCAGCATCGCGACATAGCGGTGAAGCGCCTCTTTCTCTTTCGGGAATTCCCGCGCCAGCGTATCGGCAAAACGGGCATGCCCCATCGCGTATGAGTAAAACTTGTCCCGATAACAGATCATATCGAAAGCTTCTTCATCCATCCGCCGCATCTTCAGCTTATCCATGATACCGGAATAGGTGAAGTACTGGCGCATAATTTCGCCTTCATCCATACTGCCGATGTAATGGATACCGGTATCCAGTATCCTGCCGTAGCGTTTGAAAGACTGGAAGCAGCCACCGGGCAACGCATTCTTTTCAAGCACGCAGACGTGATAGCCTTCCTTGCTCAGCGTAACGCCGCAGGCCAAACCTGCCAGTCCGCTTCCGATAATAATCACATCATACCGGTTACTATCCATCCGATTCCTCCTTTCTTTTCAATACGTAGATCGTATTCGAAGTAAAGCGGTCGTTTGCCCGCTGCTCTATCTTCATATTAAAACGGGCGGCGATCCGGATAAATTGTTCGTGCGTCGGGAAATACAGATCGTTTTCCCGTTTATTGAACTCCAGCAAACGGGTGGAGAGCAGTTCGGTAAAACGGGTTACCTTGTGGCGGGCCGTTCCGCCGGCATCCCCGTCGCGGATAATCAACATGCCTCCCGGCAGCAGTTTGCCGATACAGGATTCCAGCAAACGGTCCTGTGCCGCATAATCCATATAATGAAGCATATCGTTCATAATAAATACATCGCTGGCGGGCAGGTCATAGTCGGCCACATCGGCATAGACAAAACGGATACGGCCGTTGCGCGAGAAGTTATGATTCGCTATGGCGATCTTTTCGGCATCGTAATCGATCCCCAGTACATCCCGTTCTTCCGAAAACATGGAAAGCATATAAGACAGCGGCCCCAGGCCACACCCCAGATCTGTTATCCGTGCCTTGCGCGGGATGATCCGGTGAAAGAAATCATATTTGTTTTCCATGCGTACCTTAATACGGATATACCATTCTTCCACCGGGCCTTTATAGATATAATTGGCAACCAGCTGCCTATAGAAATAAGGATTGTCGGGATTCGAATAAATATCGCAAGTCTCCTGATATGCCCTGCGGAAAGCCATGCCGATCGCTTTGACACGTTCCTGGTAAGTAACGCCGAAACCCGTATCGACCGACAATATGCGGGGTAATATCCGGGTACAGAGCACACCGCGTTTTACATAAAACGGTTGCCGTTTCGAAATGATCATTCCGGTTCCGTAAAGAACTACCGGAAGTATATCCAATTGTAGCTTTTCAGCCAAATAGAAAGCTCCTTTATGAAAACGGTGCACCTTGCCGTCCACCGAGCGCGTTCCTTCGGGAAAGACCACCACCGAATAGCCCTGCGCCACCTTATCGCGAAGATGATGCAAAACCTTTTCGTAGCCGTCCGCCGTCTGTACAAAATCGGCATATTGCACGATCTTCCCGAATACAGGCGAATGCCACACCCATCGGTTCGTCGCCATCACCAGCTTCGGCGCCAGGGAAAGCATCACCAGTATATCTACAAAAGACTGGTGATTGGCAATAACTACGGCCGGTTTCTCGAATGTTTCGTTTCCCGGATTGATCTTCTCGCGCCGGGCAATCCAGGCAGCCCGCAGGAAGATACGCAACAGATACATCATGATCCGGCTGAATAACAGCTTTTTGCTCTTCCGCCTAGCCGGCAGCAGCAATAAAAGGAATGCAACTCCCATCAACAACAGGCAACCGGCGACAAACAGCCCGAAGAACCAGACAGTCACCAGCAGTCCGGAGAAAGTATAAGGGAAGTTCCCTTTCGCAGCCGGACCGGAGATAAAGAACCGGAACAGGATCGGCAATATCGTATAAGATACCAGCACCACCGATATCATTCCCAAAATCGAAATCACCGAAATAGACTGCAACGCCGGATGCTTGGCAAATACCAGTACGCCCAGACCGACCACAGCCGTAAACGAAGAAAAAAAAAGATCGCCGTTTTATGGGAAGTAAGCATCTTCTTCCCCGTCCGGTATTCCTGTTGCAGCCCATCCATAATGAAGATGCTAAAATCGTCGCCCAGCCCGAAAATAAAGGTCGACAGGATAATATTCACGATATTGAACTGTGTGCCGGTAACAGCCATCAGCCCCAGGATAATCACCCAACTGACAGCCATCGGGGTAAAAGTCATCAGCGTCAGCTCGATCCGCCCATAGGAGAGCAGCAACGCAAAAAAGATCAGGAAAGAAGAAATATACAGGATCAGATAAAAGTCGTCGTTGATAGCCGACACCCACTTATTGGCAAAATAGCCACGGTCGAAGATCACCAGGCCGTCATTGCCGGCAAAACGGTCGTAGACCAGTTCCTTATCTTCCTCATTCAGCCGGACCTGCGTGATAAACATAGAGACCGAATCGGCCGAAGAAGCCCAACTGTCCAGCAAAGGCAGGGACGAATCGCCGGCTGTGAAATTGCAAGGGCTATACTGTTTGTCCAGAAGCGCGAAGAAATCATGGAAAGTATCCTCGCGAAAATGATACATCCCGGCGGTCTTTCCTATCTCCTCGCCGAGTTGCTTTTTCCGCGTATCCGTCCAGTAGTTATTCCAGCGTTCGATACGCCGTTGCTGTTCCGTATATGGGATGAATATCTTTTCCGCCGAAGCGAACTCTTTGATCCTGCCTTCCGCTTTCAGGGCTTCCAGTTCGCGATTCGTCTCGGCATAATGCTGCAACCCTTCATCGGGAGTCTGTCCCACCGACACGAAAAGCGTTGTTTTATTATCCGACTGGAAAAGCGCATTCAAACGTTCCTCGGCAGCTTTCAGGTTAGCCGGTTCGAAGCTCAGGTTCATCATATTGCTGTCGAACGTCACCTTGCCCGACATATACAGGGGTAAGAGAAAGACGATCACGATCGCAACGACCAGCGGCTTGTTTTTCTCGTATGCATATCCGTTGATCTTCTCGATGAAACGGAGTACGCGGCCGGACTCTTCCCTTCCTTTCTTGCGTTTCAGGAAATGAGGCAGGAACACCAGGCAAAAGAAAGTGGTCCCGATCAGGGCTAGCGAAGCAAACAGCCCGAAGTCGCGCAGCAGGTCCGAACTGGTAAAGACCAACCCGAAGAACGCGCCAACGGTCGTAAAGCTCCCTACCGTAAGCGGATAAGCCAGCTCATCGATCAGTTGCCGGACAGACGATACATGGTTGAAATGCGACAGCACATGGATCGAATAACTCAACGCCACCCCGAATATGGCCGCTCCTGCCCCGATCGCAATAGCGGAAACCGCCCCTTTTATAAAGAAGATAAGTGCCAGCGAAAACACTGCTCCATACAAAACCGGCAATATAATCAGGATAACCGCCGAACGGCTCTTGAATACCAGCGTGATAAAGCCGATAATGATAATCAGGGCGATCGTCATCGTCAGCATGGTATCCGACTTGATCTGCCGGGCATTATAGACACCGACCGAAGGTCCGCCGAAATACTCCGCTTTCACTTCCGGGCAGTTCTTTATCGTTTCTTTCAGCTGCTTCTCGATCGTATCGATCAGGTATTCGTTTTTGCCGGTGCTGCCTGTGCCGTAATGCGGTGTGATAAAGATCAGCAGGGTCGACAGGTCGCGGGAAAAGATATGTCCGTTATATAATTCGTAGTTGGCCGTCATCTGGAAGTCGCGTAACTTCTCCAGTGCGGCCGTACCCAACCCTACCGGATCGCGGGGCAGGATATTCTTTAAAGCAACGCCGGCAGGAGAGAGTAAATTCAGGTAATTACTGCGCATGCGGCGTTCGATCCCTTCGGGCGTCAGTACGGAATCCATTCGGGTATAATCGGCTTCGGTCAGGAAGACCGGCAGGTTCTCATAGATGAAATCGGTCACCTGCCCGATCATGTTCTCGTCCACTTCCGAAAAGATATCGGTGATGTATTCAGGGCCTGTATCTTCCAGCAAGCTGTCTTTCAACGCATCGCCGGCTTCGATCAGACGGTCGGGCGATGCCGGTGCGGATACGGTGTCGGCAGACGACAACATAACTATGATCTTATCCTTGATCTTCAGATTCTGAAACACGATCTCCGTACTTCGTGCATCCTGCATATCCGGGAAAAAGCGGGTCACGTCTTCCTCAAACTTCACCTGTACGGCAAAGAACAGCATCAGGAGGAAACTGCCTGCCAACAACAGATAGCGTACTGTCGAATGACGTTCCAGATAATCATATATATGAATGAAGAACTTGCTCATCCCCCGGCACGTTCAGGCTTTCGGAACAGTGAAAGCAGAATTAGACAAACAACTCCCGCCAACAACCCGCAGATAACGGCAAACACCATGCTCCCCGCCAGATATTGCAGCAGCGAATTCTTCACCGTCTCGAACGTCACCTCATGCAACGACAACGTGACAGGCCGGTCCAGTATCCATCCCCCCGTCGCATAGCTGCCGAACAGCAGGAAAGGGATCATCGGCGGAATACTGATATTGGATGCTACGATCGTAATCACTTTATTCAATCCCAGTAAATGGGCCAGCACCCCGGCAAGGATCATCTGGTATCCCCAGACCGGGACGATTCCCATAAAAACCCCGAACATGACTGCCAATGCGATCTGCATGTTCGACTCCGTGGAATGGGTGGTAATGCTTCCGCACGCATTTTCTGGGCCAGAACCACAGCAAGGCGATAGTTACAAGCACCGAATTCAGCAAACTGATACGGGTGAAGTCCTGCAACGGACGGAAATGGCTGACCCGTTCTTCTGCCGGTGGGTAATACACTTTCACCGGAACATTCGCCACCCCGTATATTCCGCCAGGCGGCATGCACGATGATTTCCAGCTCATATTCGTACTTTGTCGTGAACAGATGCATCTTCTTCGGTTTATGCAAAGGGTAAAGGCGGTAGCCGGACTGGGTATCTGACAACCGGATACCTGTTTCGAGGGTAAACCAGAAGTTGGAGAATTTGTTGGCGAAGGTATTCTTCCCCGGCATATTGTCGGAAGCCAGATTGCGGGCGCCGATCAGCAGGCTGTCGGGATGCCGTTCGATCTCTTTGAGAAAGACCGGAATATCGTCGGCATAATGCTGTCCGTCCGAATCGAGGGTGATCGCGTAACGGTAGCCGGCTTCCATCGCCGCTTTCAGGCCGGTATTCAGGGCATAGCCTTTTCCGCGGTTCTTCGGGTAGCTGATCACACGAACTTCCGGATACTGCGTCAGCACTTCCGATGTCCGGTCGGTAGAACCGTCGTTCACCACGATAACAGGAAAGGAATAAGCGAGCACATCGGTCAGCACCTGACCTAATGTAGCAGCGTTATTGTATGTCGGTATCACGATAGCCAATTGGGCTTCCTGAAGGTGATGATCGGGAAATGTATATGTAGTATCTGTTATCATTTATCAGTTATTACTCTGCAACAATTGTCGCTTTCGGTTTCAGTACAGTCATCTCGCCCGCACTTGCAATCGCCTGCAATCCTACGGCATTCTTCAGGGAAAACACAAATGTAAGCGAGTGGTGCTCCAACGGATTTACCACAGCGAGGAATTTACAGCCGGCTATACTTTGAAAGCGAACCGGAGTAGCCAGTGCAGCCGACACACATTCCTTCACCATACGAAGCATACAGACGCCGGGTACTACCGGCATACCGGGAAAGTGCCCTTTATAAACATCATGTTCCGGATTGAGCCGGATCGTACAATGATATTCCCCGTCTTGTTCCGCGATAGCTTCTATGGAATAAAAGTTTGTCAGCGTCCCTTTCTTTTATGCATTCAGAGGGACAAAGGTAGGGAAGTTTTTCTATTATATTGGTCTGTTTCGAATGTTTTTGGAGGTATTAACCTCTGCCTGAAACTAAAAAGAGTGCGCCCCCGGATTGATGAAGATCTATGGGGTGCACTCTTTTGTTGTGTATTTAGAAGCTCATGTTTAACTGCATCACGTATGTGCGCGGTGCGGAAACAAGCATCGGGCGGGTGCAGTATTCTTTATTGAACAGGTTGTTGATCATGAACTGGAAAGATACGTCTTTCGTTATCTTTACTCCGGCACGCAGGTCGACAACGCAGTAGTCCGTATTGTGTTTCCGCCAATAGGAGTTAAGAGTTTCCCCTTCGATGTTGCCATACAGGAACTGGCGGATATATTCCATTATACTGGGTTGGTCCATCTCGCGTTCGTCTACCATCAGATAGTCTACTGCCAGAATCTTGCTTTTCCAAGTCATATTCATTCCCAGGTTCAGGCGCTTCCACTGTAAATCGAAAACACCTTTTACTGTATGTTTCTGGCGGTATCTCAGATACTTGGAATCGTTTGACTTCTCTTTTGAACGGAGAGGATCGTCATATTGTGCTTCGATCTCGTTCTTTTTCTTATAGTCCGCATCTTCCAGTTCGATATAAACGTAGCCCCAATTATAAGATAACTTGGTATCGAGGTTGAATTCATAGAAACCGTTCGTGCTGACTTCGGCACCATAGATGCGTGCTTTCGATACATTATAGAATTGCGCCCCGACGCCCGGAATTTGACCACTGGCAATGGTTCCCAGAATGTCCTGTGTGCTGTTCAGGTAGGCAAATGTTTCGTTGTCGAAGAATCCGAAGCGGAATTCGATCATATCGGTATATTGGGTATAGAATCCGGCTACGTCGAAGAATCCTTGCAGGTTGCCGAGCTTATATCCCTGTTTGATACCCAGTTCCGTGTTAATACCTTTTTCTGCTTTTACATCATTGTTCGGGAATACGCCGACTCCGCCGACATCCCTGCGGGCATATTTCTCTGTCAGCGACGGGTAGCGGTAACCCTGTCCGAAGCTGGCGCGGATAAAACTGTAATCTGCCAGCTGGTAATTCAGACCGGCGCGGAAAATAGGTTTCACAGGAACTTTGGTTCCAAACATCTTTGTGTCGGCCTCACGCAGATAGTCGTCTACGCGGTAATATTCGGCACGCATACCTGCCGATACGCTTAGGCGGTCCCAGAAGCGCTGGTCGTACTGGAAGAACATGGCGGCATTGTCGCTGTCGTGAGTACCCGTTGTGAGAGAGGTACTGCGCATGTGCTCGTAAGTGGCACCGGTTGTAATCTGTGTGCCGTTATCCCATTTTTTATTGAACTGGTAATCCAGATAATACGTATAGTTCTTATCGATGCTCGTCGGGTCCGGTTTCGGGTTGATGGCATTTGACAGCCAGGGACCCAGGTTAGACATGTCACTGGGAAGACCACGTTTCATGACCCATGAAAGCAGGTCGTTGTAATCGGCAGTGGTCGCTGTCGGGAAAATGCCGTTCAGCAGGTTGACCGTACCGTGTACCAGCCCGCTGACATCTCCCTGCAGGGCGGGTTGGATGATCGGGTAAAACATGCTGTAATCGCCGTTTTGCACATTCTGCACGATACCGGTAATGACACTGACATCTGTGCCCATATTACCCAGGATATCTGTGATCGATTTACCTTCTTCCGTATCGCTCGGTATATCGTCTCCGCGGTAATAGAAACGCGCTTTGATTTTATGCGAAGTATTGTTGTTGGGATTAGTAAAGTTGAAGAACGGGTCGATATAGAACGTATTGGCTTCGCGTGCCATGTTGGCGATAGGAGATGATTCGTATACCTCTTTGGGCGAACGCCACATGAAAAAGTCTGCGTATTTGTTACTCATGAAGTTCGTGTTGAAACCGTAGTTCACCAGCGTGCCGTTTGTCGTAGGCTGATGATAGGTCAGGTTACCACCGGCACGGAAACGTTTGTTATATCCGCCTTTTTTATAACCTTCATCGGTAAATACGTTCAGTCCGGCCGATACGTCGAAATCGCCGATGCGGCGGGTATGCGAGAAATCGGCGCCTTCGTATATCGGGTTGCGTATGCCCGAAAAGACGTTTTTGCGCAAGAAAGGTTCGACGCCATATTTGCCGTCTTTCCAGAATGATTTATCGTTCCATTGATAATCTTCGTTGGCAGCGGGACCGTAGATTCCCAGGTAGGTACGCAGGGTGGATACCGGTGTGAGCCCGGGGCGTTTGGTACGGATATTGATCACGCCGTTCAGGGCGGACGAACCGTAGAGTACGGACGAAGCCCCTTTCATCACTTCCACCTGTTCGATATTTTCCAGCGGGACGATGTTCCAGTTGATGATACCCGTTCCGGCAGTTAGGGCACTCATCCCGTCGATCAGCACCTGGCTTCACGAGCCTACGCCGTAAGTCCAGCCGTTGCCACCTCGGATCGAAGGCTGCTTGTCGTTGATGTCGACACCCGGCATTGCGTTGAGTGTCGTACTCAGGTCGGTCGGTGCCTGCTTGCTGATATCTTCGGCTTTCAGCAGGTCCATGGAGACGGTTACGTCGCTCAGTTTCTGTTCGAAACGTCCGGCACTGACCACTACGTCGCCCAGCAGGTTTGCTTTGACGCGCATCCGTATATCGCGTGTCTTTGTCTCGTTCCGGTTGATTACGATCGGAACCATTTCATTTTCGTATCCTATATAACTGAATAACAGGTCGACCCCGCCAGCCGGCACACTGATCTGATAAAAGCCGTCGGCATTCGAGACTGTCCCGTCTGTTTCGCCGGTCAGTCTTTTATAGGTAATGTTGACGCCGGCAAGCGGCTCGTTCGTTTCCTGGTCGTAAACATATCCTTTCATGGTTTGCCCGAATGCGGGAACGACCAGGATGGTTAGTAATAATGCTATTACATATAATTTTTTCATCGTTATTTTTTTAATGATTATCCGCATGATGTCCGTTGATTTATTGAACATCATATGAATGTTT
>JAJPZM010000024.1 GCA_021204335.1 Parabacteroides sp.
ACATTTACTTTTAAAAGATAAATCTCTTGTTATTACTTCTAGTTTTCTTCAATACACTTGCGTGCATTTACGACCCCTTCGGTCCATGGAGATACTTCGTCGTTATGCTTACGATCGTTCGGATAGTAACCGCACTGCCACGGGAAGATAGCACGTTCGGGGTGAGGCATCATCGCCAGATGGCGACCGTCTTTCGAACATACACCGGCAACCGACCAGGGCGAACCGTTCGGGTTGGCAGGATAGCCTTCGTAGTTATACTTAGCAACGATATGGTATTCTTTTTCTTCATACGGGAAAGAGAACTTACCTTCTCCGTGGGCCACCCAGACACCGATCTTGCTGCCGCTTAACGAACCGAACATGATGGAGTCGTTCTTCGGAATCTCCAGCGTTACGAAGTTGGATTCAAACTTATGAGAGTCGTTGTGCAACATCTTATGCTTCTGTTCGTGTTCCGGATAAACCAGTCCCAGTTCAGCCATCAACTGACAGCCGTTACAGATACCCATACTCATTGTATCAGGACGTGCATAGAAGTTTTCGAGCGCTTTCTTCGCCTTTTCGTTGTAGAAGAAACCACCGGCCCATCCTTTGGCAGACCCCAGTACGTCGGAGTTGGAGAAACCACCGCAGAAAACGATGAAGTTTACATCTTCCAGCGTTTCGCGTCCCAAAGCAAGGTCGGTCATGTGAACGTCTTTCACATCGAAACCTGCCAGATACAAAGCGTAGGCTGTTTCGCGTTCGCACTGTATACCTTTCTCACGAATGACGGCAGCTTTAATGCCGCTCGGAGTCTTGCGATCGGCCGACAAGCCGTATGCAGAGAGCTTTCCGGTAAAGTTCTTGTTGTACTTCACTTCCAGCGGCTGCATCTTATAGTTTTCAAAACGGTTGCCTGCACATACGCTGCCGCTCTGTTTGATATCCAGTTTATAAGAAGACTCGTACCATACATCACGCATATAGTCGATACCGAAGTGATACTGAACACCGTCTTTTTCCACCAGGATATGACGTTCGTCGGTCGGTTTGGCAATAACAGCACAACCTACACCGGCTTCTTCCATCAGCTTTTCGAATGCTTTCTTGTCTTTCACCTGAACCAGGATACCCGGGTTTTCAGCGAACAGAATCTTCACGATATCGGTTTCCGATAGCTTATCCAGATTTACTTCCAGACCACCTTCTACGTTAGCAAAACACATTTCAAGCAGGGTTGTAATCATACCACCGGCAGAGATATCGTGTCCGGCAAGAATCAGACCTTTATCGATAGCATCCTGAACGGCATTGAAGGCATCAGCAAAATACTCGCTGTCTTTTACAGTAGGCACTTCGTCACCCAGCTTGTTCAACGCCTGAGCAAAAGCAGAGCCGCCCAACTTCATCGTATCGAATGAGAAGTCTATATAATATATGTAAGAATTCTTTTCGTGAGCCAATACCGGCGAAACAATCTTGCGTATATCGCTTACCTCGGCACCGGCAGAGATAATAACCGTACCCGGAGCAATCACCTTCTCGTCACCATACTTCTGTGTCATCGACAAAGAGTCTTTTCCGGTCGGGATGTTGATGCCCAGGGAAATGGCAAATTCGGAAGCAGCTTCGACGGCTGTATACAGACGGGCATCTTCACCTTCGTTGCGGCACGGCCACATCCAGTTAGCACTCAGCGATACGCCGGACAATTTATCCGCCAGCGGAGCAAATACGATATTCGTCAACGACTCGGCAATAGCCATCACCGAACCTGCAGCCGGATCAACCATTGCCACCTGCGGAGCATGACCGATGGAAGTTGCAATACCGGCTTTTCCACGGTAATCCAACGCTACGGCACCCAGGTCACTCAACGACAACTGCAATTCACCCTGGCATTGCTGGCGGGCGACCTTACCAGTTACCGAACGGTCTACCTTGTTGGTCAACCAGTCCTTACAAGCCACAGCCTCCAGTTGCAGTACGTTTTCCAGGTAGTGATGTAATTCGGAGTCCTTGTAAACGACCGGAGCATACGTTTCAGTGACAGTATGGTCTGTCATAATCGTTCTCGGCGGTTTACCGAACATATATTCGAGTTTGATGTCGATAGGCTTCACACCGTCAGCCTGCTCGAATACAAACTTCATATCATTTGTTGTTTCTCCAACCACATACATCGGAGCACGTTCGCGTTCAGCAATACGTTTCACGCGGGCAACGTCTTCTTCCTTCATCAGCAAGCCCATACGTTCCTGGCTTTCGTTACCTACGATTTCTTTGGCAGAAAGAGTAGCGTCGCCGACAGGCAGTTTGCTCATGTCAATATGTCCGCCGGTTGCTTCCACCAACTCAGACAAGCAGTTCAGGTGACCGCCCGCACCATGATCGTGGATAGAAACGATCGGATTCTCGTCAGACTCAGCAATCGCGCGAATTACATTGGCCGCACGTTTCTGCATTTCAGGGTTGGCACGCTGTACTGCGTTGAGCTCGATACCGCTGGTGTACTGCCCTGTATTCACCGACGAAACAGCGCCACCACCCATACCGATACGGTAGTTGTCACCACCGATTACAACCACCTTCTCGCCCGGTTCGGGATTCCCCTTCAGTGCGTCGCGCATATTGGCGAAACCAACACCACCGGCAAGCATGATTACTTTATCGTATGCATATTTCTTGTTATTCTCTTCGTGTTCGAAAGTCAACACCGAACCGCAGATCAGCGGCTGTCCGAAATGGTTACCGAAGGTAGAGGCACCGTTGGAGGCCTTGATCAGAGTCTGTTCCGGCGTCTGATACAACCAGGGACGCGGATCAAGAATCTTTTCCCATTCACGGGCACCTTCAGTACGCGGATAAGAAGTCATATAAACAGCAGTTCCGGCGATAGGCAATGATGCCTTACCACCACCCAGACGGTCGCGAATCTCGCCACCCGAACCGGTAGCCGCCCCGTTGAACGGTTCAACCGTTGTCGGGAAGTTATGTGTTTCAGCCTTCAACGAGATAACCGATTTGATTTCCTTTACCTGATAAAAATCAGGTTTGTCGCCGCTTGCCGGAGCAAACTGCTCGATCATCGGGCCTTCGTTGAAAGCCACATTATCTTTATAAGCAGAAACCAGCTTGTTCGGGTTTTCTGCTGATGTTTTCTTAATCAGATTAAAAAGAGAGCTTTCTTTCTCTTCTCCGTCGATGATAAACGTCCCACCGAAGATCTTGTGACGGCAGTGTTCCGAGTTTACCTGTGCAAAACCGTACACTTCGCTGTCGGTCAGCTTGCGTTGCAGTTTCTCGTTTACTTCGTTGAGGTAAGAAACTTCTTCGTCGCTCAAAGCCAGTCCTTCCTTTTTGTTGTAAGCTGCAATATCCTCGATATGAACAATCGGATCCGGTTGTTTACTGATCGTGAAGATATCCTGGTTCAGTCCGTTGTAGATGCGTTGCAGCATCGGGTCGTGATCTGCCTCACCGGAAGAAACAGGGAAGTATTCTTCGATACGTGAGATACCGCTCAATCCCATATTCTGGGTAATTTCCACGGCATTAGTACTCCACGGGGTAATCATTTCCCGACGTGGGCCGACAAACCAGCCGTCCATTGTTTCCGATTGAACGGGAGTGGCTTCACTAAACAACCAAACGAGCTTTTGAACATCTTCAGGAGAGAAAGCATGTGCCGCCTCAACAGCCAGCACCGTCTTTGTTGGAGATTGAAAGAATAGAATCATATCGTCGATTTATTAAGATATTCCTTGTATCGCAACGGGCTCTTGCCCGCCTTGTAAACCGCAGGGGAATAACCCCCCCCCGCTTACAGGGTGCAAAGATAACAAATTAGTAGCAGATAAAAGGATAAGCGTAGTTACTTTTTAATACGTTTAAGCATTTCAGTCAGTAAATCATCCAAACTGACAAACTAACATCAGAAAATATTTGTTGTGATCGTACGATAGTTCTATATTTCAGTTTTTAAACAATATAATAATATGACAAGCATAAATTTAGTGTTACGCCCTTCCACAAGGATAGGCCGCTACCAGGGGAGTCTGTCCTTGCGTTTGATCCATAATCGTAGTGTAAAAACTGTAACTCTTTCGGATTGCCGCCTATACCCCGAAGAATGGAATAAGAAAACACAGAAAGTGATTTATCCCGAAAACAATCCATGCCGCACAGCATATCTGGAGTTATTGGAGAATAAAATCCACGACGAAGTAGAGATTCTGAACAGCTATCTGGTTACCCTGGAAAAGCAGGGGCGGTATAATTTGGATGATTTATTGGCTCTTTATCACCAACACAAGGACGAAGGCAAATTGTCGGGATATACCGAAGCCCTTGCCAGACAACTCGAACGGCGAGGGCAAATGCGTACAGCCAACGCCTACCGGACCGTTACACGGGGGATCGTTCAATTCAATAAGGGCGATGACATTCCACTCGGAGAAATAAACGCCTGCCTGATCAAAGATTTCGAGAATTATCTCAAAGACAGGGGCAGACTGCCGAACACGATCTCTTATTATATGTGTAACCTCCGGGCAATCTTCAATAAAGCAGTCATGGACAAACGTGTAGTAAAGCCACAGGACTGTCCTTTCACAAGTATCTATAAAGGAGTTACAAAAACCATGAAACGCGCGCTCTCCTTAGATGAGATCAAAATGCTGCATGATCTGGATTTTGACAAACTCCTCAAACACAAAAAACGAAGACAGTCCGGAATATAAAGCATTGAAAAACCTCTATCGCGCCCGTCAATATTTCGGTTTCTGCTTTTATGCGAGAGGAATGAGTTTCGTCGATATGTCTTATCTCCGCAAAGACTGCATCCGAAGCGGTTTTATACGCTATGTGCGAAAGAAAACAGGACAACAGATGGAGATAAAGGTCACTCCGGAATTACAGGCAATAATAAACAGCTTTTCCAGCGAGGTACAAGGTTCCCCTTATGTCTTCCCCATCATTAAGGATAACGGTAAACCTCCGTATAAACAGTATGAAACAGGCTTGCGCCTACAAAATTACCACTTAAAGAAGTTGACGGCATTAGCTGGCATAAGAAAAACAATCAGTACACATTGGGCACGCCATTCATGGGCGAGTATCGGAAAAAAGGAGAACCTTTCCATACGGGTTATCAGTGAATGCTTGGGACATACATCGGAGAAAACAACTTTGATATACCTCGATTCCTTAGATAATTCGTTGCTCGATGCCGCTAACGAGAAGGTGATCTCTGCTGTCAGCCGGTCTCCGGTACATGCTTTGCCATCGGGCAGACCATAAAAAGTATTAAATAATTACTACAAAAGAAATTCCCCTGCTGCTATTTCAGTGGGTAGGGGATTTATTGCCCAGTCTATAGAAAAAGAGAGGGTAAAGGAGACAACAGGTTTGGACCAGGCGAGTTTTTCAAATTATTAAAATACTGTAAAACAGGCAAAAGACTGCCATATTTTGCTATTTTTGTATTCTGGCATGCTGAAATCCTTATGAGTTCCAACACTTTGTAAGTGTCGGAAAACAGCTTCCTTTACTCTCTCGTCTTATCACAATACTGTGTGCAAATATAAACACAAACTATTACATAGAACTTAGCATTTTTTGTCCTTTACTTTACATTATCCCCCGCATGAATTTTGCCATGTCTTACTTCGGTAGGAGTTTTACCTAATTCCTTCTTACAAAAGCGGGTAAAATGCGTATCGGAAGCAAAGCCGTTTTCGGCAGCTATCAGTTTGAATTGTTTCCGGGTAGAGGTTATTTCATTATGTATTATTCGCGCCCTGCCCTCATTCATCCATCTCTGCGGCCTTGTTCTAAAAATGGATACGAACCTGTTATAGAATTGTTTATGCGTCAGATGCATGGAGTTGGCAAGTTCAGTTATTGTATGGAAGTCTTTCCAGTGGAGCCTTACATATTCTGAAAAAAAACATGTCGTCACTTAAGATTGGGGAAAAGAAGTCCTGCAGTTCCTCTTTCGTGTAGAAAGAATGCAGGAGCAGCAAGAGTTCCTTTATCTTTATTTGGAAGAAACTGCGACATCTCATACCTTCTTCGATCAGGTCGTTGAGCCCGTCCAGATAATTCCACAGGATAATGTTTATATTTAGAATCCTGAGTCTTTCCGAACCTGGCTGGTAGCTACTTGCCGCCGCTTTCTCTTTATTCAAATTCTCCAAATCGAAGTTGTCACACAGCCTGATCGATTCGTAAAACCTGAAAATAGTGATCGCAGAATCAGCCAAAGCCTCAAAAGAATAATTTCTTCCGGCAGGCAAAAACAGCATCTGTCCTTTAAGTCCATCACAATTGGATAAACCGTTACTGACAAACCGAATCCTTCCTTCGGTTATAAATACGATTTCATTCTCTTTTAAAGACAATATCCCCGTATCTCCCTTTACTACTCTCTCTACCTCTATCTGAGGTTTTTCCGACCGGTCGTAGTTAAAACAACCGGAATGTTCATTTTGGTATAATACGCTCATAATTAGTTGGTATTTAGCTTGTTTAGCTAATGTTTTACTCATTTCGGGGCGGCTATCCCTATTTTACCGCCCATGTATCCCTTTTGAGCCGCTTCCAGTCAAAGATTTTTCCCCGATGTGGTTAATGGAAAGCGACATATCCGTTTTACGAAAATTAGACGACCCCTTTGGGGATTCTGTATCGGCTCTTCCTTAGAAGCCAATAATTAAAGCATAAAAAAACGACAAATCAGTTTTCCGACACTTACAAAGTGCCGGAATCCATAAAGGAAGTATTATTCCTAAATGGATTTTATCAAAAGGCTTACAGACTAATGAATTAATAGAGTAAAATATATGAGGAATTATAAGCAATGGGTAATACTCCTAGCTCTTCTCACAGCTGGGGTAAAAGTAACCGGACAAGAAGATACAACGCAGATCAGGACAATCCCGACTTTTGGCATCAAGACCAACTTATTGTATGATATTACAACCAGTCTGAATCTGGGTGCGGAGTTTAAAACGGGAGACCGGACATCGTGGGATCTATCTATAAACTGAAATCCGTTTACGTTCAGCGATAATCGCAAATGGAAGCATTTTCTCTTCCAACCGGAATTCCGTCTGTGGACGAAAGAGACCTTTTCCGGCCATTTCTTCGGATTTCATGCACATTACGCCTATTATAATGTAGGCAGGCTCCCACATGGTCCGTTTTCGCAATACATGGCAGATCATCGTTTCGAGGGCTGGCTCGCAGGGGCAGGCCTCAGCTACGGTTATCGCTGGAACTTCTCGCAAAACTGGGGACTGGAGGCAACCATCGGTTTAGGCTATATGCACCTGGACTATGATAAATATCAGTGTATAACCTGTGGCGATAAGCTGGGCAGTGATACAAAAGACTATTCCGCCCCCACCAAGCTGGGAGTTACCTTAATATATAGCTTTGGCAAAAAGCAGAAAAGAATCACTCCGGCTCCTGTCCCGGTCATCGTACAACAACAACTGCAACCCGCTGAGCCGACTGTCATCTACGAACCACAGTTTGAAGTCAGTTTCATCACCCCCGAAGTGAAAACCGTTAAACAGCGAAGCGAAGCGGGACGTGCCTATCTGGACTTTGCCGTGGGTCGTTCCGAGATAGTACCGGGATTCAGAAATAATGCCGCAGAGTTGAATAAGATATACAACCTGATCAAAACAGTGGAGAATGATCCGGATGCCAGCATCACAGGAATAACGATTGCCGGATATGCCTCCCCGGAAGGTTCATATGCCTCCAACCTAATGTTGTCGGAAAGACGTGCCATCGCCCTCAAGAATCAGATCAAGTCAATCTACAGTTTTCCGGAAAGCTGATTCAATGTGAGCGGAAAAGGGGAAGACTGGGCAACACTCGATACATTGGTAGCCCATTCGGACATGTCCGAGAAATACACAATCCTCGAGATTATCCGTGGGACGGAAGATCCAAACAGACGTGAAAGCCAGTTGATGGCCCTGGCCAGCGGACGGCCTTACCAATATATGAAAACGAATTATTTCCCCCAGCTTCGCAGCAGTGAGTATACACTGCATTACATGGTATTACCTTTCACGATAGAAAAGGGGAAAGAGGTTTTCCGCACCAACCCCTCGAACCTCTCCCTGAACGAAATGTTCCTGATCGCGAACACCTACGAGCCGGGCAGCGACGCCTTCAACGAGGTTTTTGAAACAGCGGCACGGATCTTTCCTTCCGATGATGTGGCCAATCTGAATGCGGCTGCCAGTACCCTCGACCGTCAGGATATTCCATCAGCGACAAACTATATGGAACGGGTCAGCAAGCAATCGGCCGCCTATTGGAACAATATGGGTGTACTCTCATTCCTCAACGAAGATTATGAGAGGTCGGCAGGCTGTTTCAGTAAAACCCGGCAGGCAGGAAACCGTGAAGTGAAGGTTAGCCTGTCTGAATTTGAAAAGTATAAAGAATCCTTGACCAAATAACGATAACAAGAGTATAAATATAAGTGTTAAACCATTTATTAATTAAATTTCAATCAAATGAAACTAAAATTCAAGTATGCGATGATGGCTGTCGCAGCCCTCACACTGGGTCTAACAAGTTGTTCAAATGACGACAACGAGACACCGGAGAAAGCCGCCAAATCTCTTTCCATTAAGATTGCAGGTGTGACTCACTCGGGGACGAAAGCTATCGAGGGCCCGGGAAAGACGTTAGGATCTATCACGCTTACCGGTGGTAGTATCTTTATAATTAACCATCTGGGAGCAATTACTAAGAGTGAACCGCTGAGTGTTACTGCTGCAACAGGATCGACAGGTCAGGTTATCTCAGGCATTGCTACGGATTCCCGTGTTTATATTATCGGTAACATCCCGACAAGCTTCGATATCACTACACTTCACAGTTTTGCTGATATTCAGGCTGCAACTTCCGCGATGACAGCACAGACCGACTACACGAAAGCTGCTTTGGCTAACTCTGACGGTCAGGCTGCTACGATTACTCTTGGCAGCGGTAACACTGCTTCGGCAACCATCTCGATTAAACCCCTTATTTCCCGCATGGAGCTTACCCAGGTGAAAGGTACCGGAAACATTAAGGGCTTTACCGTAGCCGGTGTTTATGTTGACAGTTACTATCCGGCGTTCACTTATGTGGGAGGTTATAGCGGAACTATATTTGAACAGGAACAGAGTACTATTTTCACCGGTATAGGCGATAACGGAACATGGGCGGCTAATAGTAGTTCACTGATAGCAAACCCCGGTACAAACAAAGTATAGGCACACAACGTAGCTTCCGGTGCTCTTCCCCGTTTCATTATCGCCCTGACGAATGTGAAGTACATCAACTCTGCCGGTAATCTGGAAGATAAAGGTTCCATTATTTATTATTTGACCGTAACGGGTTATGACAGCGGTGCATTAACCGCATTCGAACGTGGTAAAATATACCGTGTAGGTGGTACCAACGGTATTGAATTTGATGAGGATGATCTGGGGCTTACTCCGAATCCGGTGGATGTGGATATAGACCTTACGCTAAAGGTTGTAGTCGAAGAATGGATACTTGAGACTCCGACAGCAGAACTTTAATTAGTAATAGCCATTCCGGGTGTCCGGCGCATTTATCGCGCTCGTCGCGGGGCGGGAAATGGCACAGCAGAGCGGCGCGTGAACGACTCTTGCGCCGTATAAAAAATAAATAGTTCAGATATGTATAGAAGCATAATCATTTTATTCTTGCTGGCCGGTTTGCTAAGCGGCTGCATCAAAGAGGATATGGATAACTGCGAAGCAAAACTGCGGTTGTCTTTTCGATACACTTACAACAACCAGAGGCAGAATCTACTGGCCTCGCAGGTGGGAGACATCCGTGTTTACCTGTTCGATCAAAAGACAGGCGTCCTTACCGATATAATCCGTGCCGACAGGCAGGACATCGACCGGGGCTGGTTGGAACCGGATATACCCGAAGGTGTTTATACCGCCGTAGCGTGGGGTGCAAGTGGGGAGGATATGATGCAAGGTGGCTACCAGGATGCAGAGATGACTAACCCGGCTACGCATACTTATAGCCCGCAGGTAAGAATCGGGGTTACTACGCTCGATACTTTCCGCATGATGCTTGTCAGCAACCCACTTTCAGCAGGTTCGACAGGGGAGGTTACCCCGGTCAGGATAAACTTCGACCATCTGTTCTTTGCCATCGCAAAAGATATGTCGGTCACCAAGGAAAATAACCGAACAGTAGAATTCGATTTTATCAAGAATACCAGTACACTTAAAGTACGGATTACCGGCCTCCAGTACCTGTCGGCACAGGCATCAGCAACCGACCAGCCACTTTACGTGTTCGCCACCGGCCCAAACGAACGGTATCTGTATGATAACAGGATAGACCCCAACACACGCGAGGTACATTATGAGCCTCCCTACACGACACTTACAGCAACAACCATGGATGTGGACATCCGGATACAGCGGCTCGACATCGCCTACCATTCAATACATCCGGTACTGTTTTATATCCAGAGCAAGACCACCGGACAGGATATGATCATCCCGCTCGACGTGACGGATGCGATACTCCGTGCCGAAGACGCACAGGGCAATCCCATCTGGCAGACACAGGAGGATGTAGACCGCGAAGACGAGTTCCCATTCGAGATCTCGATTCTGCATGATTTAAGCGTGCGGGTAACTGTAAACGGTTTTGAGATCGTAGATGTGAACCCCGGTGTAGATAGGAATTAATAAAAGAATAAAACAAAGAATATGAAAAAAGATCATTCACGCACTCTTTCTGGTGGCAGTTTCATTACTGGTCTATTCCTGCACATTGGAGCAGGAACTCGGCCCGGAGCATACAGTGACAACCAACAAAAAGGCCGAGGTTATCCTTCGCCTGAAAACCCCTTCCGATTATGCCCCTGCCAGCCGATCGCTGACTTACAAGGATGAGAATACCATCAGCGATGTGTATGTACTAGTATTCGACAAAGATGATAAACTGGTCAAAATAGAGGAGGGGAAGAATGTATCCAGCTCTGCGGGCAACTCCAACCCGTTGTACAGCAGTCAGGGAACATTTTCTGTAACACTCGGAGCGAGCAAAACCGAAACAGATACTTACAAGTTAGTTGTACTGGCCAATGCAAAGACGATAATCACTAATACGATCGGTTTCGATGTATCGGCCATAAACAATAACAGTTATTCAGACGTTATAGCTGCGATATGGGGTCAGATCAGTAGCCCGATGTATGCTTCCGGCGGAACGATACCGATGTGGGGAGAGAGCGGCCAACTGGTCGTTTCTTCGGATAACAGCAGTCAGTCATTGCAACTCACCCGTGCTCTTGCACGTATTGATGTGGGAGTAGGTAAAGCCACGAAGGACAGCGATACAGATATTTGGTCGTGGGACGGAAATGATGCTTCCGGTACGCCCATCCCTTTTGAATTGAAACACGTTTACATTATCAAGCCCAATAACCGTTATACAGTGGTACCCGATATAACCAAAGCGGCAGACATTCCCACTGTACCCAACGGAACAACGGCTTTTTCGTTATCCGATTCTGAAAGTAAATTCGTATTCGATGCGAGTCTGACGGGCCATACCTCACGAGATATTTATATACCTGAGGCTGATATAAAAATGGCAACATCAGGCAAACCGGGTGATGACAACCATACCAATCGTATGGCAATTGTGGTCGGTGGATGCTATAATAGCAATACGAGCGAAACCTTCTACCGCATCGATTTTGCGAAAGATGGTAGCTTGATGAACGCACTTCGCAACCATCTGTATCAGTTTAATATATCTAAAGTCTCAGGCGACGGTTACCCCGATGTTGAAACAGCCTATAAGTCTCGTTCGATGAACATGGCTGTCGATATTAACGAATGGGACGAAACGGATATGGGGAATATTGTTTTCGATGGTCAGAATACATTAAGTGTTAGCCAGGATGAATATTATTTCTCTCGTGAAGAAATAAATACAAAAGGCGAAGATAACATACTCTATATAAAGACCGATTATAAGGCTCCAACCAACGATGGTATTTCTGGTTGGTATGTTGAAAAGATAGTTGATGAGGCAGACAAAGATGTGACATGGGTCAGCCTTTCGCCAGACCATGGTGATCCTGATGAGAAAACAGAAGTAGTACTGATGGTTGAGGAAAACAATACGGGCGCAGAGCGTAGTGCGATTATATGGATAGCTGCGGGAAGACTCCGTTATCCAATCACTGTTACACAGTCGTTTGCTTCTGCAATAAGTATTCAGATACTGGATGAAGTGAATCAGCCTATAGAAAAACTTGTTTTTCTGGGCAAAGCCCCCATTGAACAGCAATCCTTTACTGTTAATTGGGAACCTAAAACCGCCGATGTAATAATTACCAGTGAGACGATTGGAGGAAATGCGTTTCCAACAAGTTCCGATACTCCCCAAACAGGAGTTATATTTGATGGTAATGGAACGAAAACCTATACCTTCGCTCCACCCGCATACACCGATGAAGAGATTAACAATGAGACCAACCCGTTTATTGAAAAAATTTCAATAATAACCTTTACTATCACAAATGGTTTGGATAACGCTTCCGCCAGCATCTATCTGCGGCAGAAAAACTATAACCTGGTGACAGACGTCGAATCAGATTACGTACTCAGTGACAATACTCAGCAGAAAAACATTCATGTACGTGCCAATTTTGATTGGATAATAAAGGATGTGGATGACCCCTATGGAGTGTTGGTTGCAGGAGGCAACAATATGCTCACTCAAACCGGTGGTAACAACACGAGTCCAGGAGATGTTTTAACGCTTATGCTAGCTAAAGAAAACGGATCCAACACTGCCAAAACAGCCACAATCATTATTAAGAGTCTTGTAGATGATTCAGAATGGCCTATTAGAATAAATACGAGAAGTACTCCTCCCCAATATGTAGGTTATTTCGGCGGTGAGTTGAAGAAGAATATTGATGGTGAATGGCAGTTTGAACGTAAGTTGTATGTTCAAAGCACAGATGAATCGATGAGTATAGAGTGGTCTACGGACCAGACAGCAACTGGCATTATCGATGATACTGATGGAAAAGGAAATACGTTAGCATTGATATAATTAGGTGCAACAACAAGCAACAGCTACCCTGTTGCTAATTTATGTTTCCAGAAAAACGATAATTACGCAAGTATAAACGACGTAACGAATGACAATTATAACTGGTATTTACCGTCAGAGAAACAGCTAATGGCCGTATGGGTAGCTCATCCAAGTTTTAATTATCAATTTCCCGATTTTTACTATTGGAATTCCACGGAGAACAATGTCTCGACCTCATGGATCTTGAATTTTAAGAACGGTGGCACGACTAACTACACCAAGACGTATACAGGCCGGGTGCGTTGTGTGCAGGAATTATAAACTATTTATCTATTTGACAGCAAAGCCGTTCGAAAAATTTGAAAAATATGAAACGGATTTTACTAAATGATTATCCGCATGATGTCCGTTGATTTATTGAACATCATATGAATGTTT
>JAJPZM010000321.1 GCA_021204335.1 Parabacteroides sp.
AACAAGCAGTCGATATTAATACTAAAAAGTAATGAAATAAAGTTCTTCTGTTCTACCTCTGTGGAGAGCGAAAACAGACACAAAACAAGCCCCGGGGATTCGTCTTCCGGGGCTTCGTTGGTTTGAGGCTTTGATTTGAGTTATTTTAACAAGTTGCATAAAACATTTTGACAGACTGAAATGTCTTATATATACAAGGAGAATTGTGTGTTAGTATTTAAGGTTATGAAAAATGTAAGGTTATTCTGGATAGTAGGGATTGTTCTTCTGTTAGCGGGGCAATCCCTTTGTGCACAAACCAAAAAGGAAAAGAAAGAACAAAAGGCGAAAGAGGTAAAAGAATTGATAGAAAGTAAGCGGTTTACAATAGATGTGAACCGCGCGATACCTATGGGAGGGCGTTCACTCACGCTGACCTCTCCTTATTCTCTCGAAATGCGCGGCGATTCGGCTATTTCTTATCTTCCTTATTTCGGAAGGGCATATACGGCTCCCTATGGTGGCGGTGATGGGTTAAGGTTCGAAAAATCAATTACCGATTATCTGTGTTCCTTTAATAAAAAAGGTACTGCTCAAATACAGTTTCGTGTCAAAACCGATGAAGATATCTACGCCTTTAGCGTCCAGATATTTTCAAATGGTTCCGCATCAATCAACGTGACGCCTGTCAACAAGCAGAGCATCACGTTCTACGGGGAACTGGCTCCTAAGAAAGAGGAATAAACAGCCGTCCCTGCCGTGCATTTCTTTCGGCAATGCGTTTATTTACTTTGGCGGTAAATTCGAAGTTCTTGAGTCCCCAGTCGGGAGCGATTAACAGCTCTTTGGGGGATTGCGATACGAACCTCTCTACTACAATAGAGGGGTTTAGTTTTTCTATAAAGTCGATCACCAGGTCGATATACTCGTCGGCGGTGTAGAGATGGAATTCTTCCGGATGTTCGGCATATTCTTTTGTCATGCGGGTGTTGCGGATTAGCTGTAACTGGTGAAGCTTCAACGTGGTGAGCAGCAAAGACGATAAGCGGGTGGCATGCTGCAATATTTCATCCTTGCTTTCGCCAGGTAGTCCTAAGATTAGGTGGGCGCCTGTGTAAATGCCTCTTGCAGCAGTCCGGCGGATGGCCGTTTCCGATTCCTCGTATGTATGCCCGCGGTTGATGCGGAGCAGGGTTTTGTCGAGTGTACTTTCCAGCCCGTATTCAATCATTACAAACTTTTCTTTGGAAAGAGCGGTGAAATAATCCAGCAGAGCTTCCGGCATGCAGTCGGGACGTGTTCCCACTATCAACCCTACCACGCCGGGGTAGGATAGCGCTTCCTCGTATTTGGCTTTCAGGGAAGCTAGTTCGTCATACGTATTGGTATATGCCTGGAAGTAAGCCAAGTATTTCATTTCCGGGTATTTACGGGAAAAGAAGCGGATGCCTTCTTCCAATTGTTCGGTTACGCTTTTTTCGGTATGGCAATACTCCGGGCTGAATGTCTGATTATTACAATAAGTACAGCCGCCCCATCCTTTCGATCCGTCACGGTTGGGACAGGTGAAGCCTGCATTGATGGAGATCTTCTGCACCTTGTAAGGAAATACTTTCCGCAGGAAATCACCGAAATCGTTATAAGGTTTTACGCTTTCCATGGGGACAAAGGTAATTTATAATGGTTAAAGTCCAATATCGGGTGGTTAATTTAATGATAAAATAATTCGGCAACAGGTACCGGTACATAATTTACCTTTAAAGGTGAGGGGTTTACCATGATAAAATACTAACTTTGCAACTTATTCAAAATAAAATAATAGTATTCATGAAACGATTTGGTGTTGGTTTCTTGCTTTCATTGGCGATAATTGGAAGCATCTCTGCTCAGAACGGGAGCAAACGTGTGGATTTAAAAGAAATTACGGATGGGAAGTTTTGTCAGGTAACAGCTATCGGAGAGATGCGGTCGTTGCCCGACGGCGAACATTACACAGCCATGAATAAAGAACGGAATATGGTAATCAAATATTCCTACCGCACAGGAAATCCGGTGGATACTTTATTCAATGCAAAAACTGCCCGCGAGTGTACTTTTGATAAATTCGACGGATACGATATCAGCACTACCGGCCACCATATCCTGGTATGGAGAGAGACGGAGCCCATCTACCGCCGTTCTTTCAAGGCAATGGTTTACGATTATGACGTGCATCGTAACTATGTAAAACCGATCTCCGACTCGAAGAACAAACAGATGATTCCGACCTATTCGCCGGACGGACGCATGTGTGCATACGTGGTAGACAATAATATATGGATCCGCAAGTTCGATTACGATACGGAAGTACAGGTAACCAAAGACGGTGAACTGAATAAGATTCTGAACGGCATTACCGACTGGGTCTATGAAGAAGAATTTGCTGTAACCAACCTGATGGCCTGGTCGCCTGACAGCGAGTATCTGGCATACGTGCGTTTCGATGAAAGCGAAGTGCCCGAATATTCGATGCAGGTGTTCGGTTCCGGTTTGTATCCGGGATATTATAACTATAAATATCCGAAAGCAGGCGAGAATAACTCGAAAGTATCGGTTCATTCCTACAGCGTAGCAACGAAAGATATCAAAGAACTGAAAGTTCCGGTTGAGGCAGACAGCTATATCCCGCGGATTGTTTTCACCACCAATTCCGACCAGTTGGCTGTGATGACACTGAACCGCCAGCAGAATATATTCAATATGTATTACGCCAATCCCAAAAGCGGCGTGTTCCGTCTGATTCTGCGTGACGAGAATAAATCGTATGTGGATTCGGACTGGCTAACTTCCATCCATTTCTTCCCTACCGGCTTTACATACGTAAACGAGCAGGACGGTTATTCGCATATCTATCTGTACTCTCCGACGGGTGTGATGCAGCGCCAGGTAACGAAAGGCAATTGGGACGTAACCCGCCTGATCGGTTATGATGATGCCAACAAAGTCGCCTACTACGAATCGGCAGAGGAAAGCCCGATCCGTCGTGCGGTCTATAAGATCGATGCGAAAGGCGTAAAGACAAAACTGTCAGAAGCGGAAGGTACGAACAGTGCCGACTTCAGTGCCAACTATGCATACTTCGTCAATACTTACTCGAACGCCAACACCCCGGCAAAGATTACGGTAAACGAAACGAAGTCGAAGAAAGTATTACGTGTATTGGAAGATAATGCCGCTTTGAAAGAAAAACTGGCAAATACTTCTTTCTCTAAAAAAGAATTCATCAAAGTGCATACGGCTTCTGATTATGGGCTGAATGCCTGGATCGTTAAACCGGTAGATTTCGATGAATCGAAGCAATATCCGGTGTTGATGATCCAATATAGTGGCCCCAATTCGCAACAAGTTCTGGATAAATATGTTTTTGACTGGGAACACTACCTGGCCGCAAACGGAATTATTGTTGTCAGCGTAGATGGCCGGGGAACCGGCGCCCGTGGTGAAGCCTTCCGTAAATGTACATACCTGCGGATGGGCGAATTGGAATCCAGAGACCAGGTGGAAGCCGCACAGGCTTTAGGTAAACTGCCGTACGTGAATGCTAAACGTATGGCCATCTGGGGCTGGAGCTTTGGCGGATACAACACATTAATGTCGATGAGCGTAGGTAACGGCACATTCAAAGCCGGTATTGCTGTCGCTCCCCCGACTGATTGGAAATATTATGACTCGGTTTACACCGAACGTTTTATGCGCACGCCGAAGGAAAACTTCTCAGGCTATGCTGCTACTTCACCGATCCGTCTGGCAAAAGACTTACAGGGTAAGCTCTTGCTGATACACGGAACTGCTGACGATAATGTACACTTCCAGCAGACGATGGACTATGCAGAAGCATTGGTACAAGCCGGTAAACAGTTTGAAATGCAGGTATATAAAGACCGTAACCACAGTATTTACGGAGGAAATACCCGCTATCACCTGTATACCAGGATGTCTAACTTTTTATTTGATAACTTATAATGTCAGAACATTTGAGAAAGCCGGATTGGTTGAAGATCCGGCTGGGTGGGAACGAGCAGTTTACGAAAACTAAAAGTATTGTTGAGTCTCATTGTCTGCACACGATCTGTACAAGCGGTAAATGCCCGAATATGGGAGAGTGTTGGAGTCGTGGAACGGCAACCTTTATGATTGCAGGCGATATTTGCACCCGTTCCTGCCGTTTTTGTAACACATTAACAGGCAAGCCGCTGCCGCTGGACCCGAAAGAACCGGGCAATGTGGCAGAGAGCATCCGCCTGATGAAACTTAAACATGCAGTTATAACTTCGGTCGACCGCGACGACCTGCCCGATCTGGGTGCCCGCCATTGGGTTGATACCATTCGTGCTATTAAAGAAGTAAATCCGGAGACAACGGTCGAAGTGCTGATCCCTGACTTTCAGGGATGCCTTGACCTGGTAGACCAGGTAGTTGCCGCCGGTCCGGAAATTATATCACATAATATGGAAACCGTACGACGTATCAGTCCGCTGGTTCGCAGTGCTGCCAAGTATGATATCAGTCTGTCTGTCCTGTCGCGTATAGCCGGACAGGGAGCAACGGTCAAGACTGGTATCATGGTCGGCTTGGGTGAAACTCCCGAAGAAGTGTACGAACTAATGGACGATGTACTTGCCACAGACGCTTCCGTATTAACAATCGGCCAATATTTACAACCATCCAGAAAAAATATACAAGTAACTGAGTACGTGACCTTCGACCAGTTCAATGTATATAAATCAGTTGCTTTGGAAAAAGGTTTTCGTATGGTGG
Organism: Parabacteroides sp.; assembly: GCA_021204335.1. Classification (GTDB taxonomy): domain Bacteria; phylum Bacteroidota; class Bacteroidia; order Bacteroidales; family Tannerellaceae; genus Parabacteroides. The sequence goes on from JAJPZM010000321.1 coordinate 4,777, forward strand.
AGAGTGCGCCTCTGGTCCGTTCTTCTTATCACGCTGAAAAGCATGTTTAATTGCGAAAACATTTAACACATTGGGTTGTTATATTATTAAAGTGCGAAGAAAGGGGGGAAGGGTATGAATAAAGTTAAGAAAGGGTTGGACAACCAAGCTATTGGCCTGTTGCCATTGCTGTTGTTCATGTTTTTGGATAATTATTTTTCTTATCTGTTGTCTTTCATAATCGGCGTTACCTTTTGCTTTGTATGTATTTTTCTCTATCAGGCCTTGAGTAAAGACAAGGTATATCAATTTTTGTTGTTGCCTTCGGCGATTACTTTAGTGTTATATTCTATTTTTCTCTGCCTGAGGCTGGAGCCAGTGTTGTTTATCTATTCTCCGCTCATTACGGAAGTGTTGTTGGTTGTTGTACTTGCGTTTATCGGTTTTAGCCGGCGGACAGTGCAGAAGAAGATAAGGACTTCGACACACCCGACTTATAAGCGGACATTGATGCGGACGACTTTGAATGAATTTTATTTCGTTGCTCAGCTTGTACAGAATTTATATACATTGCATCTGTTTGTCATACTGGTGTATAGTATCCTGCCAGATACCATGCAGGGTGTGCGTACGGAACGTTTCCTTTACAGGGAACTGGGGATATTGATCGGCGTATTGGTCATTCTTTATGAGCAGATACGTCTGTCGCTGATGCAGGGAAGTTTACGGAAAGAGATGTGGTTGCCGGTGTTGAATGAAGGCGGAAAGGTGATAGGATGTATTGCCCGTTCGGTCAGCCGTTCGTTGCCGAAGAAGTATTACCATCCGATCGTCCGGGTTGCAGTAGTATATAATGGAATGCTTTATTTGATGAAGCGGAGTAAAGATGCGTTTGTCTCTCCCGAGGCAATCGATTATCCATTTCAAAGTTATGTGTTATTCAGGCATAGTATTGAAAGTACGGTGCGCGAATCGGTTGGCGAATTAGCCGAGCAACAGGATATGATTCCTCGTTTTCTGATACGTTATACGTTCGAGAACGATAAAGTCAAACATCTGGTTTCGCTTTATGTGCTCTGTCTCCGTACGGAAGAACAGATGAACCAATGCAAGAAAGCCGGAGGGAAGCTATGGACTTCCAAACAGATTGAAGAAAATCTTCACTCGGGCGTGTTCAGCGAATACTTCGAACAGGAGTTTTCGTATTTGCAGAATACCATATTGCTGGCAGAAAGCTTTTGTGGCTGCGGAAAGTAACGAACTGTTTATCGAATACCCAGTTCGATTACTTCCAGATCTTTTATATTCTTGCTGTCTATTACGAAGCGCAGTAATGTGCGAACCTGGTGGAAGCCGCTTTTGCTGGCTGCTCCCAGGTTCATGTAGAGGTAATTCAGATTGTGGTCGAATGCCACTTTTAGGATGTGCGAATGACCCGCGATGAACAAGTTCGGGCGGGTATCGTACAATTCTTTGCGTATAGCCGGATTGTATCTGCCCGGATACCCGCCGATATGCGTCATCATCACATTTACTTCTTCTACTTTGAAATGGGCTACTTCGGGATATTCCAGCCGGAGCGACTGTCCGTCTATATTCCCGTACACTGTCCGTAGAGGCTTTAAAGCTGCCAGCCTGGCCGCCAGTCCATCCGAACCGATGTCGCCGGCATGCCACATCTCATCACATTCGGCAAAGTATTCCGCATATTTATCATCCCACCAGGCGTGAGTATCCGAAAGAAGTCCAACTTTAATCATAACTGTTTCTTTTATTCTACAAAAGTATATATATTTACACAGTTAAGAATCGAATACGATGGAGAATTCATATAAATACTTTAAACGCGACATTAGTTGGCTCTCTTTCAACTACCGTGTGCTGCTGGAGGCGGAAGATGATGCGCTGCCTGTGTATGAGCGGATCAAATTCCTGTCTATCTATTCTTCTAACCTGGAAGAATTTTACGAGATACGTGTGGCGGAGCACCGGGGGGGGTGATCATGAAAAAGAATTACACCGAAGAAAGCGGTGCCGAAGCTGAAGAAACGTTGACCGAGATAACGAATGAAGTAAATCGCCAGTAACGCGAGTATTACCGCATCTTTTCAGAAAAGGTATTGCCGGAACTGAACCGGCAAAATATCTACCTGTACCAGGGGAGCGAGCCGGAACCTTTCCATGAGGAGTTTATTCATAACTTCTTTAATGAAGAAGTATTCCCGTTCCTGTCGCCCGTAATGATACAGGCGGGAGATATCCGTACCTTTATCCGCGACCGCCGTCTCTACCTGGTGATCCGGATGATCAAGAAAAGCAAACGGAAGCCGGAAGGCGAAGTTGCCCCGAATATCATTATGCACTGATGAAGATCCCATACGCGAAGGTACCCCGTTTTATCGAGTTGCCGCAACACGAAGGGAAGTTCTATATCATGTTTATCGATGATATTATCCGGGCTAACCTGGCAAATATCTTCCCCGGCTATATTATCGATAGCTGTTACAGCATTAAGATTTCTCGCGATGCCGATATCTACTTGGAAGACGAAAAGGGGAATATCGTAGAAAGTATCCGTAAGAAAGTAAAGAAACGGAAGATCGGCGTCCTGAGCCGTTTTATGTACGACCGGGCGATGCCGAACGATTTTCTGGCTTTTGTCTGCGAGGCGTTTGGCATTACCGAAGACGATCTGGTTGTTGGCGGACGTTACCTGAACTTGCAGGATTTGGCAAAATTCCCCAATCCCAGGGGAAAGGAACTGGAACAGCAGGTGCCGGCACCTATGCGTATTCCTTATCTGGATGAGAAGGGTTCCGTCTTTCGTGCGGTGAAGCGGCGGGATATCATGCTGCATTTCCCTTATCAGTCGTTCGATTACCTGATCCGTTTTCTGATGGAGGCAGCGTTCGATCCGAAGGTCGATGAAATAAAGATCACCCAGTATCGGGTGGCGGAAAATTCGGCGGTGATCAATACGTTGGTCAGTGCCGCGCAGAACGGGAAGAAGGTGACGGTATTTGTCGAACTGAAAGCCCGTTTCGATGAGGAGAACAATATGAGTACCGCCGAGCGGATGGAGCAGGCGGGCATACGTATTATATATAGCATTCCCGGTTTGAAAGTTCATGCCAAGGTGGCCGTTATCATCCGTAAGGATTCGGAGGACGGTAACAAGCGCCGCGACTTTGCCTATCTCAGCACCGGCAACTTCAACGAAAAGACAGCCCGTGTTTATTCGGATATGGCTTTGCTTACCTGCAACGGCGAGATTATAAACGATATAAACAAAGTCTTTGCTGTGCTGGAAGGGAAACTGGCTGAGCCTACTTTCCATCATTTGCTGGTTGCCCGCTTCAATATGGTTCCCGAGCTGATCCGCATGATCCATCGGGAAATCGAGCATGTGAAGGAAGGGCGTCGGGGCCGGATTGTCTTAAAGATGAACGGCTTGCACGACCAGAATATGATCAACGAACTGTATCGCGCCAGCGAGAGCGGAGTGGAGATCGACCTGATTGTTCGGGGTATCTGTTGCCTGGTTCCCGGTCAGCCTTACAGTGTCAACATCCGCGTTACCCGGATTGTGGATATGTTCCTGGAGCATTCCCGTATCTGGTATTTCTATAATGACGGGGCGGAAGACCTCTATCTGACGTCGGCGGACTGGATGCGCCGCAACCTGAACCGCCGGATCGAGACGGCTTTCCCGATACTGGTGCCTGAAATAAAACAGGAAGTGATCGATATCCTCGAAATACAGTTGCGCGACAACGTGAAGGCTTGCCTGATCGACGAACAGTTGCGCAATAACTTCAAGCGGGATGATACCCCGGTGAAGGTGCGTTCGCAACTGGCTATTTATGAATACCTGAAGAATAAAACCAGTACGGAATAATATGGACAATCCTTCTTCCCTGACTTTTTTCCTGTTCTGCTTCTGCTGGATCGCCCTAATTGCCGGAGCGGTCTTAGGGTATATTATCGGTATCCGCATGGCGCGCAACCGCGAACGGCACCGGCTTATCAAGGAAAAGGTCAGGAAGAATAAGATTGCCATTTACCGGTATCAGAAAGAAAAATACGACTACATCGAACAGATCGGCCGCCTGGAAGAGGAACTGCATAGCCTGGTGGAAGAATCAGAACTTTATAAAGAATGCCTTGCTGACTTGGAGTATTACCGGCGGAAGGTACAGGAAAGCGAGCGGATCATCGAACGTCTGTCTGCCGCCGCGCCGGAAGATATCGATATGCCGGTCGATGTTTTTTTCCTGTTACTGCAACTCAAACAAGACCCTGTCCGCACCAACCCCACCCGGCAGGAGTGGGCGGAACTACTTCACACCACCGACCTTCTCTTTAACAACTTCCTGACAACACTGAAAGAGAAATACGGCATCACCCGCCATGAAGAAGAAATCTGCTGCCTAATCAAATGGAACTTTGCCCGCAAAGACCAGCTTGCCGTCTTCAACAATACCACCGACGCCCTGACCAAATCAAAGAGCCGCCTTAAGAAGCGCCTGCAACTGGATGAGAAGATAGACTTGGATCAATATATACGGTGCTATTAGAAATAACTGAGTCTATTTTCATCTATCTCTTTGTCTTGACAAAGCGGGTTGTTTTAGGCTGTTTGCTATGTTATTTTATTTATATATAGCAAGTTAGTCGTGTACGTATTTGTCCGGTACGATTCTTTCTTTGTTTTCTTATTCTCCCTTACCTTTGCCGGTGTTAATAATTCTCTTTGAAATCAAACAAACGAATAATGCTATGAGAACACAACATTTGTTTACTCTTTGCCTGCTGGGGCTACTCGCTTTGGCAGGCTGCAACTTCTCTATCGTGGAGAAGCGGGCTACCGGGTTGCCATACGAAGTGCTGGTTGTTATGACGAAGGAAGTCGGCGAAAGCGAGGTCGGCGAACTGGTTAAAGAACAGCTGAGCCAGCCGGTGGCGGGACTTCCTCAGATTGAGCCGTCCATGCGTATTACTTCTGTCCAGACTCCGGCGTTCAACGGTCTGCTAAAGTATGTCCGTAATATCCTGATTGTCGATATCGATCCGACAAAGTACACGATGGTATCGTTGAACTCTTATAAAGACGAGTGGGCTGCCAATCAGGAAGTGATGCGGCTTAGTGCTCCTTCGACCCAGGAGTTGGTTACCTATCTGACTTTTCATGATTCCGACATTGTCAGCCACTTTTGCAAGGTGGAAAGAGAACGCCGCGTTACCATTCTGAAAGAGCATTACAGCCGGCTGGCGATGGAAAAGGTGCAGGCTAAGTTTGGACTTACGTTGCATGCACCGGAAGACATGACCTATTATAAAGATACGACCGACTTCCTTTGGGTATCGAACAATGCCAATACCGGACGAACCGAACTGCTGGTTTACTCATTTCCCTATACCGATGCGAATACGTTTACCGAGGAGTATCTGGTTGCCAAGCGCGACTCCGTTCTGAAAGTGAATCTTCCCGGAGCTTTCCCCGGCTCGTATATGGCAACGGAAACACGTGCAGCCCTGTCGTACGAAGCGATTACGTTGAACAATCTGTATTGCGGCGTGTTGCGCGGCCTGTGGAAGATGGTGGGCGACAAGATGGGCGGCCCGTTTGTCAGCCATGCTTTTCTGGATGAAAAGAATCAACGGGTGATCGTGGCGGAAGGTCTTGTCTTTGCTCCCGAAACGAAGAAGCGCAATTATATCCGTAAGATAGAAGCTGCATTGCATACGGCAAGGCTGGCGGCGGAATGACGGTCAGGTGAATAAACGTACCTGCTCCGGTAGATAGCCGGTGCGGATGCGCCATTCCTGGGGGTAAAGGTTGTTTGCCCGGTTACCCAGATGCTTGACAAATCCTAATTGGAAGCCGTGGTAGTAAACCAGCACATAGCCTTTCTTTGTCTCTTCGGGCAGGAGCAATGTCTCTTTCTTCAGATATTTGACGGCATCTTCCCAACTGACTTCGACGGAAGTAAAAGCCTTTTTGTTTAGTGCGGTGCTTACTGCCAGCGAATGGGCGGGAAGAATGTCTTTCCCTTTGATCTCGCCGATCCGGATGCCGGCGGTTACGATCCGAAGCTGTCCGGCTATCTGTTGCCAGGCTTCATAATGGGGGGAAGGAATTGCCTGTATCATGTCACCAAACAACTCGAAGCGGAAACTCACGGCTTCTTCTATCCAATCGTTTACCAGGGAAGGGATAGCGGGTGCCGCTTTTCCTTTCTCTTTCTTATTTTTCTTTGCGGGGCGAAGCTCTTTTATTTCGCCCGGAGTTTTGCGTAAGGCGGCAAGGAAGAAACCTTCGCCTTTAGTCTTATGAGGGAAGAAGCGGTAAACCGGATGATCGTAGCGAAGCGAGCCGGTGATTTGCCATTCGTCTTTAACGGGAATGGCGAGGGCTTCGGCTCCCAACTCTTCTATTATATAATGTATATTCTCTTCGTTCTCTTCCGTATTGTAGGTGCAGGTGCTGTAAACGAGCAGCCCGCCGGGCTTCAGGGCATCCCATATATCATGGATGATGCGCCGCTGGCGGGAAGCGCAGAGGTTGACGTTTGCCACGCTCCATTCGCCGGTGCTGTCGGTATCTTTACGGAACATGCCTTCGCCGGAACAGGGTACGTCGGTGACAATCACGTCAAACAGATGGGTAAGGCGGCCGATATCTTCGGGATCGTTATTGGTCACGATATTGTTCGGATTGCCCCATTTGGTGATATTCTCCGCTAGGATATTGCTGCGGCTGCGGATCACTTCGTTGCTGACCAGCAGGCTTCCTTCCGGCAACAGGCTTAGCAAGTGGGTTGACTTGCCGCCCGGCGCCGCGCAAAGGTCGAGACATCTGACCGGTTCGCTCACGAAGTGCTTGATGGCTTGTTCTAGAAACATAGATGACGCTTCCTGTACGTAATAGGCACCGGCATGAAACAGCGGGTCGAAGGTAAACGACAGGCGTTCGGGCAAGTAATAGCCAGTATCGCACCACGAAACTTGTGTTGTTTCGGGAGCTTTCGTCCCCTTACTTTGATTGATGCGGATGCTGACAGGAACGTCTGCCAGCAAGGCTGTCTCGAGTTTTTCATATTCATCGCCCAGCAAGGCGCGTGTACGCGTAATAAATTCGATAGGAAGTGCCATCTTATTCTGTTTGTTTGGCGCAAAAGTAGTAACTTTGCGGAAAACTAACAGTATGCAAGCATCGCTTTTCCTTATACCGGTTACGTTGGGAGAGACCGAGCATCGCCGTGTCCTTCCCGAATATAATCGTGAGATCATTCTTCAGATCAAGCATTTTATCGTAGAGAATATACGTACCGCCCGTCGTTTCCTGAAGAAGACGGAGCCGTCTATCGTGATAGACGACCTTGTTTTTTATGAACTTAACAAGCATACTTCGCCCGAAGATGTAGCCGGTTATTTGGCTCCGCTGGCGAAAGGGGAGCATGTGGGTGTTATCTCTGAGGCGGGTTGTCCGGCGGTAGCCGATCCGGGGGCGGATGTGGTGGCTATCGCGCAGCGGAAGAATTATCCGGTCGTGCCGTTGGTGGGACCTTCTTCCATTCTGATGTCGGTGATGGCTTCCGGCTTCAACGGGCAGAGCTTTGCTTTTCATGGTTACCTGCCGATCGATGCTTCGGAGCGTACCAATACGATTAAGAAACTGGAAGGACGTATCTATTCGGAGAACCAGACGCAGCTATTTATCGAGACGCCTTACCGCAACAACAAGCTGGCTGAGGAGCTGATCCGTACCTGCCGCCCGTCTACTAAGTTATGCATTGCTTCGGATATTACCTGCGAAGATGAGTATATCCATACCCGTCCCGTAAAAGATTGGGCAGGGGAAGTACCCGACCTGGGCAAGAAACCGACTATCTTTTTAATCTATAAATAATCAGCTATGGCAACTTATCAGGCACATGAGACGGCAATAATCGATCCGGACTGTACCATTGGTGATGATACCCGAATCTGGCATTTCTCGCATATAATGTCGGGATGTACGATTGGTGAGGAATGTAATATCGGGCAAAACGTTGTTATTTCGCCGGGAGTAGTCCTGGGTAATAATGTGAAGGTGCAGAATAACGTTTCCGTTTATACGGGAGTCACTTGTGAGGACGATGTTTTTCTAGGCCCCAGTTGCGTATTTACCAATGTCATCAATCCCCGAAGCGCCGTAAACCGCAGGGGACAATATGCCAAAACCCACGTCAGTAAGGGGGCGACTATCGGAGCGAATGCAACGATTGTTTGCGGACATACTATCGGTGCTTATGCCATGATTGGTGCGGGAGCGGTGGTCATTACAGACATTCCGTCGTATGCTCTGGTCGTAGGCAATCCTTCCCGACAGATTGGCTGGGTGAGTGAATACGGGCATCGGCTGGAGTTTGACGAGAAAGGTTTTGCTATTTGCCCCGAAAGTGGAGAAGGGTACCGGTTAAAAGATAATGAAGTTATTTGCATAGGATAGAAAAAGAAAAAGGCGGAACTACTCCGCCTTTGATTGTATATTGCTGTATGTAATGTTTTACTTTTCATGTAGCCAACGTTAACCTTTTGGGGTAAAAAGAAATATAATGAAAGCTAAGCCAACAATACTGCATGTGATTAATAAATATAAGAATATCATAATTTACTCCTTTCCTTTTAGGTCTTGTTTATTTCTCATGCAGCCACCTTTGACCATTAGGGGTTATAAGCCAAATGAAAAAAAGCAACTCCTATAATAATACTTGTGATCAG
>JAJPZM010000006.1 GCA_021204335.1 Parabacteroides sp.
GAAACAGTAAATATGTGTTCATATATGAAGAAGCCGTAGATCTTAGTAAGAAAATCAATGTGGATATTTCAAACAAATCTGTGGAAGAAATTATTAAAGAAGTTTTTTCTTCAAATGGTTTTTCTTACGTTATCAAGGGCAGACAAGTTATTGTAAAGAAAGAAAAGGCAGCCCAATTCATGCAAGCACCCATTATTGCACAAGACGGTATTCTCGTCCGGGGTACTGTTAAAGACCACACAGGCATGCCGCTTGTCGGAGTGAACATCGTAGTAAAAGGGACGACGATCGGAACGGTTACTGATATCGACGGTAACTTTGACTTACAAGATGTTCCCAAAGGCACTATCCTGCAAGTCTCTTATATCGGTTATAAAAGCCTGGAGGTGAATGTCCAGAAAAAATGACCATCGTTCTAAACGAAGATAACGAATTGCTGGATGAAGTAGTCGTTGTCGGTTATGGCACGCAAAAGAAAGTAAATATGACCGGTGCCGTTTCTTCAGTTAAAGTAGGTGCACTCGAAGACCGCCCCGTAACGAACGCGACCAATGCATTAGCCGGGTTGGCAGCAGGGCTGTCGGTCACGAATACAGGTGGCGGAACGCCGGGGTTCGAAAGTCCGACGATACGTATTCGCGGGCAGGGCACTCTGAATAATTCGGATCCGTTGGTTGTTATCGACGGTATGGCAGGAGCCAGCATCAGTGATATCAATCCGCAGGATATTGAAACGATTTCTATCCTGAAAGATGCCGCCTCATCGGCAATCTATGGTTCACGTGCGGCTAACGGCGTTATACTGATTACGACTAAAAAGGGTTCGGAAGGTTCTGCCAGAATCACTTACAGCGGAAATGTCTCGTTTGAAAAAGTAACCAAACGTTTGAATCTCGTCACCGATTATGCCGATTTCATGGAGATTCAGAATGCCGGTTTACTTGCCAACGGACAGGCTCCCCGCTTCTCACAGGGAAAAAACGACGAATGGCGGAACGATGCGGGCAGGAATCCGACGATATATCCGAATACCGACTGGCAAGACCATATTTACCGTAGTCCTTCGGTGGTTCAGAACCACAACATTACAGCGAACGGAGGAACCAAGACAGTCCGTTACAATCTGTCTTTCGGTTATGTCGATAATCCGGGTATGATTTATCACTCGAACTATAAACGTTATCAAATGCGTGCCAACGTAGATGTAGATATCAAACCCTGGCTGACAGTCGGTGCCAATGTATACGGATATGTGGATTACAACAACCCTTCGGCCGATACCGCTGCCGACGGCGGTGATGTGATCTGGGGTTACGGTGCATTCAATACCGTACCGGGTATGACGCTTTACGATCCAAAAACCGGTTTGTATGGTGGTATTCAAAATCCGGAAGAAGAAAATGTAAGTAATGCAAACCCGTATCGCCGCATGTGGTTCTACAAAGACGACTTCCCTACGATCTCCCGCCGTACGGTTGCTAAAATGTATGGCCGCATCACTCCGATCAAAGGCCTGACCATTGACGCTTCATATACCTATAATGCCTGGGATCGTCGCATAGAACATCATCTGACCGACCGCGATTTATTCCGTTTTACGGAAGACGGACCTGTTTTTGCTGCGTGCCGGTACGGTTCGTACCTATATCAGAAGATACAACTACCGCAATGATTTCCGCGCATCGGATATAACCGCTCGTCACGAATTCAAGGTCGACAAACTCGATGCATCCGTTATGGCCGGTGCCAGCCAGGAATATAATAAATATGATTAGGACTATTATTTAAAATACGACCTTGTCGACGAATCGCTGACTGCTCTCGATGCCGCTTCAACACTTGGACGTATTACCGGTAACTACAACGAATGGGCGATGCGTTCCTATTTCGGCCGTATCAATCTGGTATGGGATGACAAATATATGCTGGAAGCCAATTTACGTGCCGACGGATCTTCCAGGTTCGCACCTAACAAACACTGGGGTTACTTCCCGTCCGTATCTGCCGGCTGGCGTATCTCCCAGGAAAGATTCATGGAAGACTACCAGGATTGGCTAAGTTCACTGAAACTTCGTGCTTCTTACGGTTCATTAGGTAACAATGCGGCATCCAACAATTATATGTATCAGTCGCTTTATGCTACGACAAATTATGTGTTGGGCAATAATGTCACCGGCGGTCTTTCGCAAACAATGTTATCCAACACTTTCCTGACCTGGGAAAGCACATACGTGACTAACATCGGCATTGACTATGGTTTCTTCAAGAACCGTTTGAGCGGATCTTTGGAATGGTTCAACAGAGATACCAAAGGGATCCTGATCTCGCTTCCGGTACCATTGGAACATGGTACGGCCTCTGTTCCCAACCAAAACGCGGGCGAAGTTAACAACCGGGGTATCGATCTTGAAATCAACTGGACTGACCAGATTGACAAACTGACCTACTCCGTAAGCTTCAACATGGGGTTTGTCAGCAATAAGGTTACGAAATTCCAGGGAGATATAGCCTCTATCAGCGGTGTCAAGAAAATCCAGGAGGGTAAACCGATCAACCAGTACTACGTACTCAAGGTAGACCGCATTGTTCGCGACCAGTCAGATTTGGATTATGTACAGTCGTTAGTCGATAAAAATCCCAACTATTTCGCAACCTACCAGCGTCCCGAACTCGGGGACTTCCTGTTTGCCGATACCAATGGCGACGGAGATCTGAATGCTGACGACCGTGCTGAAATCGGCCATGGCGACAGCCCGAGATTGACTTATGGCATAAACCTCGGACTGAGCTGGAAAAACCTCGACTTCAGCATGCTTCTTCAAGGGGTTGGCGATTATGAGGTTTACTACAACAACCAGGCTTTCCGTTTCACTACCGTTATGGGGCAATCGCTCATCAAGGATATTACAGACAATGCCTGGACTCCTGAAAACCCTTATAAATCCAAGTATCCGATATTGCGAAACAGTGCGAACAGCAAGAATAACACACCGAGTGACGCTTTCATACATAATGCCGCCTATCTTCGTTGTAAGAATATTCAGTTAGGTTATACCATTCCTAAGAATATCTCCCAGAAATTCTTTGTTGAAAGTTTGAAGATATATACCAGTATCGACAACTTATTCACTATTACCAGTTTCCCCGGATTGGATCCTGAAATTGCAGCAACTGTCGGATATCCGGCAGTCCGTCAATATTCCTTAGGTCTCAATGTTTCATTCTAAAATCAGAAAACAATGAAAGGTAAAAATATTATTTCCGTAATTTTGGGTGCTGCCCTCTTGCTTAGCAGTTGCGAAAGCCTGGACTATACTCGTCCAGACCAGTTGTCAAGCGCTACATTTTGGAAGACGGAAGCTCATGCTAAGCAAGCAGCCGTCGGTTTGTATGAAGCAATGATGCAACCCTGGTGTTTCGGTCTGGAATTTGCATTCGATATGTGTACCGACCTGGCAGATGGAACCAGTCCTTTTGCTGATATTTCGCGTGGAACATCGTTCGCTTCGACCAGCGGAGCCGTACAAAACCACTGGCAATATCTTTATGAACTGGTTCACCGCTCGAATACCGTAATTCGCAATGTCTCCACAATGGATATCGACCAAGCTGTGATCGATCCGATAGTCGGTGAGGCCAAGTTCCTTCGTGCCATGGCGTACTTCCGCATGCTGAATTGCTGGGGAGGCGTACCTTATTACGACGAAACCTGTATCATCGAACAGGAATTTGCCACCGTAACCAACCCGCGTAGTTCTGCCGAAGAAATTCGCCAGCATGTTATCGACGATCTGACAGATGCTATCGCCAAACTGCCGGTCAGTTGGGAAAGCAGCGATTACGGCCGTGCTACCAAAGGGGCAGCCTATGCGCTCCGCGGCAAAGTCTATCTTTTCAACAAAGAATGGTCGAAAGCCATTGCCGACTTTGAAGAAGTCGTGTACAATAAAAGCAATAACTACGGTTATGCGTTGCATCCTGATTATGAGAACCTGTTCCGCCTTTACAACGGAGCACGCAGTAACGAGATGATTTTCGCCATACAGTCTATCGATGGCAATGTAGCCGGTTACACATTGAATATTGTCGGTTACTTTGGTAATAAAGCAACCATGCGTCTGATTGCCAGCAACGCCATTGTGCCTTCAACCAAACTGGTTGACATGTATGAAAAGCCTGATGGCCAAAAATTCAATTGGGACGAAGTATTCCCTGGTTTCAACAATGGTAGTTCTGAATTCCGCCGCAAATGCCTGGCTGTTGCTATCAACGATGCCAGTACCGAGATTATCAGTACTTTGGACTGTGATACGGCAAAGGTCTCAGCAGCATATAACAACCGCGACCCACACCTGTGCTGGAATGTAATCACCCCGTTCTCCCACTATCTGGGTACGGATGCCGGTTCGGTTCCCCGCGACAAGCAATTTGTAATCGTAGACCCGACAAAGGGTGGCGCCCCCATGGAGGCTCAATCTTTTATACGTAACTCGGAAGGTTGGAACTCTTACTTCTGGCGTAAATGGATCCCTACCGGTAACCTGGATGGCTATTGGGGTGAATACAACCGTACTCCATACGAATTTCCATTGCTTCGCCTGGGTGATGTTATCCTGATGCTGGCTGAAGCCTACAACGAAAACGGCGAAACGGATAAAGCTATCGCAGAAGTCAACAAGATATGTGCCCGCGTTAATATGCCCGACCTGAACTCCGGTCCTGCCTGGCTAGCCGTCAACGGCAAAGACGAGACGACACAACGTATCCGCGACGAACGAGCCCGCGAACTGGCCGGCGAAGGTCAGTGTTACTGGGATCTCCGTCGTTGGAGTATACTTCAGTCGACAGTCAAGGATGCGACCGATATCCTCGGCGACCTGATGTATGAACGCGTCTACCAGCCACGTCATGAAATCTGGCCGATACCATTTGTAGAAATGGAACGCAACACGAACCTGATTCAAAATACGGATTGGTAATCCGACTATAGACACACACTTTTATAAAACAGGCCTGTGTATGAAAAACCAGGTCTGTTTTTTACAATAATCAAAGATATATGGATGGAAGAATAAAACTATATCTTCTTGTTACTTTATTAACATGTTTGATATCAGGGGCATGTACCGGAAAAAGCGGACAGGAAGAAGTGAATGTCTACCCAATCCCTCAGAAACTCGAATTGACGGGCGATTGGGTAAAGATACCGAAATCCGGTTTTCGGATAGAGGGAATCAGCCACCCTGATACGGATGCCGTAAATTTACTGAAACAATCTTTTCAGATAACGGAGAAGGCCAAGCAGGTAATCTCTATCCGGCAACTGGATATGGCAAATGATGAAATGCTACGTTCGGGTGCTTATACTTTAGATATAACCCGAAAGGGAATCGATATCGGCATCAACGACGACCGATCCCTCTTTTATGCCGTGCAGACCTTATCACAATTAATTAAAAATGAGAAAGAAATCCCTGTCTGCTCGATATGGGATTATCCGGATATCGTTTTCAGAGGGGTTGTAGAAGGCTTTTACGGTACTCCATGGTCTTTTGAGAACAGAGTTGAACAACTTCGTTTTTACGGACGTATGAAGATGAATACTTACATCTTCGGTCCGAAAGACGATCCTTATCATCGCTCTCCTTACTGGCGCGTACCTTATCCGGAAGATCAGGCGAAAAATATCCATGAGTTATTGGCTGAGGCGAAACGGAATAAAGTTGATTTCGTCTGGGCTTTGCACCCCGGAATGGATATCCGCTGGAACGATGTGGACCGGCAAGCCGCGATAAAGAAGCTAGAAAGTATGTACGATCTGGGAGTTCGCGCATTTGCCGTCTTTTTTGACGATATTGAAGGAGCCGGAACCGATGCATCCAAACAGGCCGCCTTTATGAATTACCTGAAACGCGAATTTGTCGATAAGAAAGGAGATATTCAGCAATTGATCCTTTGCCCGACCGAATATAACAAAGACTGGGCAAAAACGGATTATCTCGATATTCTGGGCGAACAGCTGGACCCTTTCATCCACGTTATGTGGACCGGCGATAAAGTGGTAAGCGACATCACACACGAAGGTCTCGAATGGGTCAATAAACGGATCAAACGCCCCGGTTATGCCTGGTGGAATTTCCCGGTAAACGATTATTGCCTGGTTCATTTATTGATGGGACAGGTCTATGGTCTGGATAAAAACACAGCTTCCGATATGTGTGCATTCGTATCAAATCCGATGGAGTTTGCCGAGGCAAGCAAAGTGGCTCTTTGAGGTGTTTCCCAATTTACCTGGAATATGGACAGGTTCGATCCAGAGCAAAGTTGGCATATAGCCTGCGAGTCTCTTGTTCCCGAAGCTCCCGATGCGTTCCGTCTTTTCTGCGAACATAATGCGGATATTGGTCCCAACACATGGATGTTTTTCAGGAATGAATCTTTCCATTCGAGTGACCTGATCAACCGGTTCGAGCAATCGTTGTCTGCCGGGAAGTATTTAGAAAAAGAGGCATTCGATATTACTGACTTGTTTCTTCGTGTAAAAGAAGTTCCGCATACGATCGAAAGCGCCTCTACAAATAAGCAACTGATAAAGGAAATCAAACCCTGGCTGACACAAACCGGCAATGTCGGAGCCGCCGGCATCGCCACAATGAAAATGCTGAATCTAGCAGAACAGCAAGATACCGAGGTATGCAGAAAGGCTTATCGGGAAGTAAAAGATGTACTGAACACGATTGCCGTTTTCAGCCGGCCTTACAGTCAGGGAGAACAGGATGGCATTAGAAGCGGTTCGCAAGTCTTGTTGCCATTTATTCAAAAGATGTTGCAACATGTAGAGAATACGTTACTGACGGATGAACGCCCGAAAGAGTTACCGGAAGTACTGGCCGGCTCAAAATCTTTCGAAGAACTATCCTGTTACTGCGAAGATGATGTAGTGGGCTTAATACCCCATTTCCCATTAGTGACGATCGCTCCGGGAGAATACTTCGGATTCCGGATAGAAAAGAGCAAACAGCCGGTGGCATTAATCTATGATTTACGTAAAAGCAAATCCAAAGGACGTGCCTTACAGGGTTCCGTAGATGGGAAAGTGTGGTTCACCTTCCTGAAAACAGGAGCAGACCGGATGGATACCATTCCTATTCAGGAACCACGTGTCCGTTATATTCGCTGCCTGAACCAATTGCAGTCGGACATGTCGATAGGAATCGGTCGGTTTGTGGTATTAACAAATTCTGATACATTCAGTTACAAGCAAGAATAAAGTTTCATTTAAAGACTAATTACAACATGGAAAAGACATTTTATACATTATTGTGCATGGTTTTCTGTGCCTCTTTATTGATTCCCGGCGGAGCGAAAGCCCAGGATAAGAACGCCATAGAAAGAAGTGCTTTCTGGGGAAATTCGGATATTTATTTGAATAAACAGGCCTTCCAGATGTTCGACCTGGTCGACCAGGCATTAACGGAAAATCCGCCGGTGCCCGGTGCGCCGATGGTCAGAAAACTGGCTCTTTACAATCTGGATGCCATGCTTCACGAAACCAGATATGATAACAGCGAGCCGTTCAATAAATTCCTCGCTTCACGCATGAATAAGGTTATCACAGATCTTTCCAATCCGGTAAACGAGGGGATGAAAATCTATAAAATATACAACGACGGCTTTATTGCCCGTACCAGGTCGGTTACCATTGCATTCGATATAGCCAGAGGTATATGTAATGGAAAAACGTTGATTCCGGATGCTTTAGCTCAATCGATCGTCGACCATTGCGATGTTTTATTCATCACGCATAACCATGGCGACCATGCCGATAAAGCGGTTGTCGAAATGTTCCTGAAAGCCGGCAAACCGGTAGTCGCCCCGGCTAATTTCTGGGAAGAGAATAAAGACATACAGCATGTACGTTCCGACAAAGTGATCGATAAACAGATGAAACTGGGGAAAAATAAAAAGATCCGGGTAAAAATATTTCCCGGCAATCAGGATGAGCTGATGAATAATATCTATGTAGTGACCACCGACGAAAAGAAAACCGTCGTTCATATCGGTGACCAGTACAACAAAGAGGATATGGAATGGATTGTCAATATCCACAAAGAAATTCCTCAACCGGATGCCTTGATAGTGAACTGCTGGACTCACCGGATGAGCGATCTGGTGGACGGTTTTAACCCGAAACTGGTACTTACCGGACATGAAAATGAAATGGGACATACGATCGATCATCGGGAAGCTTTCTGGCTGACCTTCCAGAAGATGGAAAAAATCAGTAAAGACTATATGGTCATGGGTTGGGGCGAATGGTTTACTACAAATAATTATAACTACATTTTATGACGATAAAGAAAATAAATATAATCGGCTTAGCAGCCGTTGCAATGATGGCTTCAGTCCCCGTTAGTGCCAAGACACCGAAGCTGAAGGCCGGCAACATTGATGCTGTCATCAAAGCGATGACTATCGAAGAAAAAGCGGACCTGATCGTTGGGGCCCGTATGTATTACCAGGATGAAAACGCGGCTCCCCACATTAAGGAATCCTGGAAAGTTATTCCGGGTGCCGCCGGACGTATCAATCCGGTTCCCCGCGTTGGAATCCCATGCGTAGTTCTTTCTGACGGCCCTGCTGGTTGCGGCATATTGCCTGTCGAGGGAGAAGAAAATTACTTCTGTACGCACTTCCCGATCGAGACCTTGTTGTCTTCGACCTGGGATGTCGATTTAGTTAAGAATGTAGGGGAAGTTATCGGAAACGAAGCGAAAGAATATGGTGTAGATGTGCTTTTATCACCTGCTATCAACATTCATCGCCATCCGCTATGCGGTCGTAATTTTGAATATTTCAGTGAAGACCCGTTGTTGGCGGGCAAGATGGCAGTCGCCTATGTCGATGGCGTACAAAGTAACGGCATCGGTACTTCGGTAAAGCACTTTGCAGTAAACAACCAGGAGACCAATCGTATGAACAATAACTCGATCGCCTCTCCCCGCGCACTGCGTGAAATCTATCTGAAAGCTTTCGAAATAGTAGTGAAGGAAAGCCAGCCGTGGACTGTCATGAGTTCGTATAACCGTATTAACGACGTATATGCATCCGAGAATTCCGAACTGATCACCACCATATTGCGCGACGAGTGGAGATACAAAGGAACCGTGATGACTGACTGGTGGGGCGGTGCCGACGGTGCAGCCCAAATGATTGCCGGAAACGATATGATTGAACCGGGAACAAAGGAACAGGCTGCCCACATCATAGATGGCGTAAAAAACGGCACTCTCGACGAAGCTGTGGTCGACCGAAATGCCAGACGTATCCTGGAATTGGTCGTTAAAACGCCCCGTTTCAACGGCTATAAATACACGAACAATCCCGATATGGCTGCCCATGCCGCCGTAACCCGCCAGTCGGCTACCGAAGGTATGGTTCTTTTGAAGAATGACAATCAGACGCTTCCGGTGTCTTCTCAAAATAAAAACATAGCCCTGTTCGGCACTGTTTCCTACAATTTGTTCTCAGGTGGCACAGGTTCGGGCGATATCAACCGCCCATACGTCGTGTCGCTGCTCGACGGATTAAAGAACCAGCACATCGTCGTCGACGACAATATCAAAGCGATCTATCAGGCCTACAACAAGCCGAAAGAACAAGGCAAACAAACTCGTATCGAAGAAATGCCGATGGATACGGCCGTCATTAAGTATGCGGCCAAAAAACAATGATATGGCTATCATCACATTCGGGCGTATCTCGGGCGAATATATCGATCGCGTATCTTCCGACTTCTTCCTGTCGGAGACCGAGCGGGAATTGGTAAAAAACGTCACCCGTATCTTCCACGATGAAAACAAGAAAGTTGTCGTCGTACTCAATATCGGCGGTGTTATCGAAACCCAAAGCTGAAAAGATATGCCGGATGCGATCCTTCTTTCATGGCAGGCGGGACAAGAGGGCGGCAACTCGATAGCCGATATCCTTACCGGCCATGCAAACCCTTCCGGTAAACTGCCTATGACTTTCCCGGTTACTTTGAGTGACCATTGGAGCACGCTGAACTTCCCCGTCGATCAGAAGATCGATCGTCGCTGGTCGGTCAAGACCGGTTTAACTCATGCCATTAAAAATGTAGACTATACCGTTTACGACGAAGGAATCTATGTCGGTTACCGCTGGTTCGACACCCGTAACCTGCAAGTAAGCTATCCTTTCGGCTACGGTCTGAGTTATACCACATTCGAATACGGTAAGCCTTCAGTGAAGCGTGACAGTGATAAAGTCATAGTGGAAGTTGCCATAAAAACACCGGGAAAGTTGCCGGAAAAGAGGCGGTTCAGCTCTATGTCGAAGTACCTGCCGGCAAATTGGACAAGCCGTTTCACGAGCTCAAAGCATTCGGCAAAACCAAACTGTTACAACCCGGTGAGAGCCAGCTCATAACCCTCACTGTCCATACCGACCGATCTGGCTTCGTTCGATGAAGAAGCCAGCACCTGGATAACCGACAGCGGCAAATATAAGTTTGTCGTAGCAGCCTCATCGCGCGATCCCCGAGGCGATGTGTTGGTTGACATCCAATCATCGAGCCGCAAGGTTAACAAGGTGCTCAACTTACCTGCGGCATTCAAAAAGTAATTCAGAAGAATCAGTCCCCCTAAATAGTTTTTGTCTAACTTTTTAGGGGGTACTTATTACCCTTTCTGCAAAAGCCCCCTCACCGTTTCCTCTTTTTCAAACAACACGCAACCGCCCGTATGTTCACCACCGACAAGGCCTTCGATGCGAAGTTTCTGGAAGAAGGGAGATTGGAGAACTTCTTCGAGGCTATGCTCCAATAAATTACGATCCGAATAAGGAGAGAACGGGCAAGGTTCGGCATTACCGTTCGAGTTGATATGGAAGAAAGCCCTCCCGGCGGCAAGGCATCCGCCTAAATATTGTTCGTCACCGGGGAA
The DNA here is from genome assembly GCA_021204335.1 of Parabacteroides sp. GTDB lineage: Bacteria > Bacteroidota > Bacteroidia > Bacteroidales > Tannerellaceae > Parabacteroides. The sequence goes on from JAJPZM010000006.1 coordinate 10,965, forward strand.
AGAGAAAAAGAACAGGCCCGGATAACTAACCTTTAATTCTTCAAGCTTGCGCTCCAACAGTTCTTTACCCTGCTCCGTCAGTGCCAGATGCTCCGTACCCTTATCGACCGGCACGTATTCGATATAGAAAACCAGCCGGCATCCGAGGTTGCGCAACTCATCCAGGAAAGCGGCGGAAGTAACGGTGTCGTAATTCGCCGTAGTGATTGTCACCGAAACGCCGTATAGCACCCGCTTCTTTTTCATAAGCGCCATGGCATCGGTCAGTTTGCGGTAAATACCGGCTCCCCGTCTTTCATCGGTCTGTTGCTCAAACCCTTCCATGCTGATAACGGGAACCAGGTTGGGGTTGTCGGCAATGAAATCGACATACTCTTTACCCAGCAATGTCTCATTCGTAAAAATGGGGAAAATCATATCTTTCACTTTCGAGGCGCAGGTCAGAATATCTTTCCGTATCATAGGTTCCCCGCCAGCCAACAGGTTAAAAGAAACCCCCATCTGCGCTGCGTCGCGGAAGATATGCTCCCATTCGTCTGCCGTAAGCAGTCTCTCCTGCGGTTTCTCCGTCCCGCAAATCCCGTTTGAACGGGCATAACAACCCTTGCAAAACAAATTGCAATTACGGGTAATACTCGATATAAGAAATAAAGGTACATGAGTGCCTTCCGCCTCATAACGTTCTCTTTTTTTTCCGCGCTTCGGCTATCGTCTGCTGCATACTCAGCAGAAACATGGTAGTTTTCGGATTTTGCAAAGTGGTTTTAATACATCCCCGATCAACTGTTTGACCGCCTGATTCATGTAGTCGTTTAAAAAGGAATTGTTTTCCATATTATTATATTATATATTCATTAGTTTTTCTATCCATGCACCAAAATGCGGACAGGATTTCATTAGACATTTAATACCTACCTTGTCTGTTACCGTAGTACCTGATTTTACTTTATTATATTTACCCAAAGCCCTATTAAGTCGCTTAGAAGGAGCTGTTTTAGTCACCTTTTCCGGCTCACCATCAAAAGAGACTAGCTCTTTTTTCAATATTTCTATTGCTTTGCTTTTTCCGGGATAGTCGAGAATCAAATAATCAAGACCTGCAAAAACTAACGCTTCGAATTCATGGAGCTGAATATAAGGGGTAAAATTTGAAACGCCCAAATCCTTTTCCAGACATTTCTCTAGATACTCAACTTGATCTATAGCATTTGTACCTTTTGGAGGTAAACCTGGAAAATCTGTAGGCAATTTATAATAATCAAACATAGAAGTATAATAATCTACAACATATTCATCATTATTATTTTCTTTTACCCACAAAACGAAATCATTTTTAACCCTTTGGTAACTAGTCATTCCTCCATGTATATCTTTCTTTTTACTGGTAGTCACCTGACGAACCTTTGTTATGATTCCAAATGACTTTAAATATTCAGCCAAAACTTTCTTAACAAACCCTTCCTCAGTAGGACCTTCACACAAGATATTCAATCTCTTAATATTCATGGTCGGCCTCCTATTACATTTTTATTCCATAACTCACTGATAGAATATTCATCTAACCATTCTTTTAAACGATTTTCATCCAAATGTCCAAGCGTGGTAGCAGCCTTCTCTTCATCCCTCTCGGCAATAATGATTTGCGAAGGTTCAAACTCATCAGCAAGTTGTGGGGATTGAGTGGCAATGATAATCTGGGCATATTGCGACGCTTCTTTCACCATTTCAGCAAACTGATTAATCGCTGCGGGATGCAAACCTAATTCAGGTTCATCCAGAATAATAACTCCAGGCATCCGATATTCCGGTTGAAGCAACAAGGTTGCCAAAGCCATAAACCGCAGGGATCCATCTGATATCTGCTGCGAAAGCTGAATATAATCATTAGCAGTATCATCTTTCCATTTGAGCGTCAAATACCCGGCGGCATTTGGCTCCAGATAGAAATCACCAAACTGTGGCATAATCTGCTTTATATAACTAACGATACGATTATAATAATCAGGAGCTTCATTCTTCATCCAGAACAAATAAGCAGCAAGATTTGCTCCATTACTTTGAAGATAGTCGGCATTTTCTATATTTGAAAGCATACGCAAAGGACTATCCATACCCGTATCATGAAATTGAAATATTTTCGTGTCCGACAAGAATTTATCTACAGGATTGGAAGACTGATTCAATTGATATTCACTATATGGAGGTTTTCTTAAATCAATAAGGACTTTTCCATCCTTGTTGTAAATTATTCTATTAACTCTTGTTATAATTAACCGATCAGGAATAGCATAAGAAAATTCAAAATTATAATATTCATCCTTCACCATATCGCTGTCAAAAGTGAGGGTTACATCAATCTTCTTCGTCTTTTTAATCCCATAATACAAAAAGAACTCCGGTGAACCCGAAACTGCTATATAATTTTGAAATT